>CAYOIU010000068.1:0-14879 GCA_964404085.1 uncultured Desulfobacteraceae bacterium
CCCGGGGTTCATAACGCCGCGATGAAGTGGAGGCAACTTTTCTGTCAGCCATCCGTATCTTTTAAGCCGGTCAATGCAGGGCTTTTTAATCGGGACGACGCCGTTGCCTTCCCCTCGCTTTTTGCCGCTCTGGGGATAGATGGTGAATTTCCCTGATCCATGAGGCCAGTCAGTGGCTATAATAGCTTCCTTAACCTGCATGCATGCGGAACGCCACTCTTGAGATTGAGGGAAGTCCCCTACAGCAAAGACATCATGGGTTTCCACGATTTTCATGAGTGAGCACGGCCTCGTTTTCTTCAGAGAACATTTGGGTCCATTTCTTGGATTCGGCCTATTATTTCGGAAGGTTCGATATTCAGTGCCTTGGCTAACTGGAAAATGGTTTTAAGGGATGGACTTTTTTTCCCGCGCTCAAGCAGGCTTATATAAGTCCGATGATACCCGCTCTCAAAAGCGAGTTTTTCCTGTGACAGGCCCCTTGCCCTCCGAAATTGCCGCAAAACCTGCCCGAATAGTTCATCTACAGACCGGTCCTTGGAGCCTTTTAAGTGATTCTTTTCCATTGGGGGGATTATGCAGAGATGCAGACTATAAATCTACAGACTATAGTATGAATTGTATGGTTCGTTTGCCTCTGTAGCTATTAAGGGCGAGGCTCGGCTTGATACGAGGTCCCATTCGCAAAGATGGCACTGCTATCTTTTCGAGTGTAAAGTCGGCCGTGACTCTTGATTTGTTCCCTGATAAGCTTCTCCCATGTCCAGACCCTTAAAAATACAGCACGGTCAGCAGTATTGTTGAAAGAGTAAAATCCAAGATGAAAGATGATGCAGGACTTCAAAAGAGGATAGAACACTTGACGGAAGTTATCATTAAGAGTCAACGGCCGACTTGCCCCCTTTTTGTGGCGAATAAATCGAGAAAGGCAACAGGGAAGACAAAGCCTTCCTGGAGCTGCGCGCACTGGTGCGGGAGGAATCGATGAGATTAAGAGGATGGTATGAACGGAGGTTCTCCTGATATGCGGCTATCGTTAATCGGGATGGCGGGATCAGGCAAGACCCACTGGTCCGGGAAGCTGGAAGCGCGTGGGTTCAGGCGTTTTTGCTGTGATGACATGATCGGTGAAAAACTGGCGCCGGAGCTGAAAAACCCGGACGGCGTCTGCATGAGCGTCGTCGATTGGATGGGGTTCCCGTATGAGGCCCGATACAAGGACCGGGAGGACCGATACCTGTCCCTGGAGGCGGAGGTGCTGCACGAGATTATCGACTATCTGGAGGGCGAGAAGGGGAGACCGCAGGAAAACATTGTCGTGGATACCACCGGGAGCGTGATCTATATGGGAGATGACCTGGTGGAAAGACTCTCCCGCTTGACAACAATGGTCCTGCTTTCGACACCTCCCGCCTTCCGGGGGCGGCTGCTGGAGGCCTATCTTTCCCAGCCCCACCCCATGGTGTGGAAGGGCATGTTTTCTCAAAAGCCCGGCGAGTCGCACCTGGATGCCCTCGGCCGGTGCTACCCGCTCCTCTTTGCGTCACGGACCCGGTTGTATGACCGCTATAGAGATATCACTATCGAATATGAGGAGTGCCACAGAGAAAGCTTCAGCCTGGATGATTTCCTCAGCCGGATCGTTTGATTTCTCAGACGCTTCCGTTTCCAAAATCCGTAATGGAAAAGGGATCTTTCATATTGACAATGGAGATGCAAATGTGCCAGGTATTGTATGTCATGTCAAGACCCCTAAGGATACAATCCGGAGCCTGCTACCACGTTATGAGCCGGGGCAACAGCCGCCAGGACATCTTCCTTAACGATGGAGATCGAAAGACCTTTTTCCGTGCCCTCGGAGACAGCACGGAAATCCATGATGTATTGATCGTCAGTTACGTGCTCATGTCCAACACTTTCATCTTGTCCTGAAGACCCGACAGTCTAATTTGTCAGAATTCATGAAGCATTTTCTGGTGACCTACACGGTCCGCTTCAACAGAAAACACCACAGGGCAGGTCACGTTTTTCAGGGACGCTTTAAATCACTGATCGTGGAAGAGGATGCGTATCTCCTCCCTTTGAGTCGGTACATCCATCTTAATCCCGTTCGCACCCTGGAGCAAAAGGGAAAAGATCAGAAAGCAAGAAAGAAATATGTGATGGAATATCCCTGGAGTTCATTTTCGGGGTATTGTTCACTGCCGAAAAGGGTGCCATGGCTGGACTACAGATGGTTGCTGAGTAGCAATCGGGATCTTCAGGCGAGGTTTGAAGAATTGACCGGTGAACTCGACAGTTTGTCAAAATAAAAGATCTGACCCCTGGTGGTTTGAGAGGCGACCAGAGCTTGAGATCCTGGCCCGGAAAATGGGGCCCCTCTTCGTCTATAACGAGGAAGTGATTAATGAGACGCTGTTTGATCTCCTGAATCTTCCACCTGTTGACCGCCTCTTTTACAACGTCGAAACCAATCCCTTTCCGAGAATATTGGAACAGGTCCTGAGGATCGGGGCAAGCTTGAGGTGTTCCTCTCTGAGGGTGTGTAGAAAGTTTCGGAAGCTTTGCCCCGGCGGAACACAGGCCGATTGGCTTTTTTCCCCGCGTTTAGCCGTGAAAGAAGACTATGAAGAAGCGCTTCGTATGGGGGCGATCTTGGTTTTGAAAGGCCCGGGGCTGCTCAGGTATCCGCGTGCCTTTTCTCAAAATGAAGTTCTTCTTGGGCTGGAGGCCGAGCCTCTTTCCGGCCCCCTGAAACCAGAATCTGAAAAAAGGATCTTTACGCCGCTTGGTGAATTGCTTGAGATGGGCGATTGCCTGGGAGAGGCTGGTGCAAGGGTCGCGGGTTTCTACCTGGAATCCCGTAAAACCCTTCCCGCATCCATTGAGACTGTCATAGAGGTGACGCATCGCCTTTCCCCCCATTTCCCTCATGCGGATATCTTGTGTCTGGCAGACGGGATTGCCTCCTGTCATACCGAGGGGCAAAGAGGGGTGGATCTGGTGAAAACAGGGGAGGCGCTCGAGAGGTTGAGCGAACAGGTTCCCGATTTCAGGCTGTGGATTTCGCCTGGGCCGTCCCTTTTGACTCGGGCAGGTGTGCTTGTTATGCGGGTTTTGGACGTTTTCCGAGAAAAAGGAGGGGTCCAAACGCTCATAATAGAGGGAAGAGACAGGATCCCGGCATGGGGGCTGGTATTCAAGGGGCCCCAGGAGTTGGTAAATCTTTCAGCGGGAATCGGAAATCGGAACCTGGCCCCATGGGTTGTCCGTGCGGAAAAGAAATACGATCTTTCGCTCTTTCCTGGCCAAGAGAGTGCCGTGGTAGAGAAGGGGGACATCCTCTTGGTGACGGGTGCTGGGGCACGCTTGGACGGGGCGGCAACAGATAACATTTCAGGCGGACAGAGGGTTTCGGAGCACTATCTCGGGGCGCGAAGAATTTGCCAGGTTCCCCTTTGATAGAATGGATTTGGGGCAGATCTGTCGTATCGGTAAAATACCATAAAACAGGCAAAAGAGAATTTTATTATGTCAAGAGCCGTTCATTATCAATTCGATATCCGATTGGTATTGCTTGGTTTTTTTGTAGCTCTGCTCAGTGCGGGTATCGGTATAGGCGGAGGAACATTGTTGGTTTCCATACTAATGTCTGTATTCGGTTTTGATTTCAAGAAGGCCGCAAGCACATCATTGGCAACTATTATACCGATTAGCTTTATAGGATCAGTCAGTCATCTTATTTTTCTTCCCGAAATCCCACCTCTGCGGTATTATTTTATTTTTATTCCCACATGTGTGCTTGGGGCAATATTGGGGAGGAGAATAGTTCAAAAACGCCAAAATGGGTGGTTGAAATTCGCATTTTCAGTTTTCCTACTTGTTATCAGCTTGAGAATGCTGAAGATATTTGACTTCCCTTCTTTGATATATAGCGGACTGTATGGCATTTTGTTTTCAAATGAATGGTTGCTCATAGCTCCAATGGGGATTTTTATCGGAATTATTGCAGTGCTGTTAGGACTGGGCTGCGGATTACTCATCGTACCGTTTTTTGTCATAATTGTTGATCTTGATATGCACGAAGCAATAACCTTATCCCTTACCACCATGTTCTTTTTGACGCTTTCAGCGACCATTGTTCAGAAGAGATTCAAAACGCTTGATATTTCTTCGGTAAAGAGCCTATTCATCCCGGCCTTAACAGGGGCAGTTGTCGGTGCGATGATATCAAACCACCTTCCCGCTCACATACTGAAAATTCTATTTGGTATATTTCTATTCATCATAGCATGTAACTATATGGTTCATGAAACAGCAATGCATCATAAATTGGCGGGATCAGTTGTAAATTGCAGGAAGGGGATTAAACCAACATTATGAATTTATATGAAGAACTAAGAGAAGCCCTGAGAAAGGAAATTCAAGAACATAGTCTTTCAGGACAAAATATAAGTGTAAGATGCAAAGCACTTTCCGCTACAGAGGCAATAGGAAAGCCCGAACACGATGACTACCCGATAATAAAGGGTAAGGAAATCATGGTAGAAGCTGTTTTTAAAGGGGCGAAAGGGCAGGCTTTTACAGACGAGTTTGAAAATGCAGATTACCTTGTTGATGATCTTCTAAGAATCAAGCTCAGCTCAAATAAACGAAGATCCGTATTTATATCCGGGCTGAATGCCGTTTTCAGATATCTTAACCTCTGCGACAAAACGATTCACTGCAAGGATAGCGAACCAAAGGAATGTGCAAATAACTTGTCCGAGGTTATCGGACCCCGGAATAATATTTTTCTTGTCGGCTATCAGCCGAGATTTCTTGAAATGCTTGCATCACGATACAATATCAGGGTTGTTGATCTGGATCGGGATAATATCGGATCAGATTTTTTCGGTGTCTCTATAGAACCACCGGAGATGACTCCTGATGCCATACAATGGTGCGATATGATATTCGCTACCGGCTCAACCGTTGTAAATGGGACAATTAGCAATCTTCTTGACCAGGATAAACCTGTTCTTTTCTATGGCGTTACTATTTCAGCGGCAGCAAAGATATTGAATTTAGAAACATATTGTCACTGCGGACACTAGAAATCATACAAATATCGGAAAAGAGTGTTTTCGTATCTTCAGTTTTGGAATTATGAAAGATTTTGCAGACAGTCTATTGAAAAAGATTGTAAAGCCGGAAAGTTGAACCATAAAATGCGATTCTATAGTGGTTGGCCGTTACGAAAGGATATGTGATGGATCTAGCTGAATTCCTATCAAATACTGAAAAGCCCATTCTACTTGATGGCGCGATGGGCACAGAACTGGCCGAAGCCGGCCTGGAAATGGGGGGACAAAACTGTATCACCCATCCGGATGGCGTGTTGGCCATTCACCGGGAATATGCTGCATGCGGGGTGGATCTGATCATCACCAACACCTTGACCATGAACCGCATCTCCATCGAATCGCACAAAATGAAGGTGGATGTGAGAGAAGTGAATCTGGCCGGTGCGGGGCTGGCCAGATCTGCCGTTCGCGAAGGCCAATATGTTCTGGGAGATATGGGTTCAACCGGGAAAATGCTGGAGCCTTATGGAGATCTAGCAAGAGAAGCGGCCCTTAAGGCGTTCCAGGAGCAAGCCGGTATCTTGGCCGAAGGCGGGGTGGACGGTTTGATCATTGAAACCATGTTCGATCTGAAGGAAGCCCTTTGTGCACTTGAGGCCTGTAAAGCGGCCACCGACCTTCCTGTTGTGGTCTCCATGGCCTTCAGTACGACTGATAACGGTGGGCGGACCATCATGGGGAACGCGGCCCGGGATTGTGCGCAGGCCCTCTCCGAGGCCGGGGCCTCCGCCGTGGGGGCAAACTGTGGCGACCTCGATCCCTTCCAGATGGCTGAAATCGTGTCCATGATGCGGGACGCTACATCCCTTCCTGTCCTGGTCCAGCCCAACGCGGGCAAACCCAGGTTGGTCGAGAAAGAAACGGTATTCGACATGTCACCACCGGACTTTGCCGAAGGGGTCTATCAGTGCGTAGAGGCGGGAGCCCGGCTGGTGGGAGGGTGCTGTGGAACGTCCCCGTCCCACATCCGGGCCCTTGCAGACAGGCTAGCTTGATACCACCAAACCTTTTGTCTGTGCCGCCCGTGAGGGATGGGAAGTCCTGTTGGTCAGATAGACGCCGAAACAGACGACCAGGGTACCGACAGCCAGCGATAGGGTGATGGGTTCCCCCAAAATGAAAAAGGCTAGCAGCAAGGCACTGATGGGCACGAAATTGATGAACTGACTGGCTTTTGTTGCACCGATGACCTTGATCCCTTCATAATACCAGACGAATCCCAGGACTGTCCCGAAGAATCCTAGGTAGAATATGCAGAACCATGCCGATACCGAGTAGTGGATGAAATCCTCTGCCATGCCTTCATAGAGACCCGGAACAACCAGAAAAATGGTCCCTGCCAGGCAGGAATAGGCGGCCGTCACCAGGGGGGAAAGCCCGGCCATGGCGGCCTTGCCGATAAGGGAATAGGCCGCCCAGCAGAGGACGCAGACGAAGATAAAGAAATCACCCGGCCCCAGGGCCCCGTTGAAGATGTCTCCGAGGTGGCCCCCTGAGATGACGATCATGGCACCCATGACGGACAGGATGACCCCGGCCAATTTGATCAGGCCCAGCTTTTCCTTGAAAAACCAGCCTGCCAGAAGGGCGATGACCACCGGGTTGTTGGCGATGATAAGTGCGGCCCGGCCGGCGGTTATGAGCTTGAGGCCCTTGAGGAAAAAGACATTGTAGGCAAAGACGCCCGTGGCCCCCAGGAGCAGAATGGGGATAATCTGGGCCTTTTTGATACCGGGAAGTCCACGGTTTTCTCGCCAGGTCAGGGCCAGCAGAAACAGGCACGCGATCACGAATCTGAAAAAGGCGGTCGAATAAGGTCCAACCTCCCGTGCGACGACTCTCCCGGCGATGAAGGTCCCGCCCCAGAATACGGCTGTCAAAAAGAGCTTGAGATAAATAATCAACCGCTGTTTCTTAGACATTCCTGCTCCGTTTTAGTCACCAAGAGGCTCGACGCGATGGACCAGTTCCAGACTCGAAGCGAGGACGGGATCCCTGAATCGGGTTCGCAGGGCCGATTCAAGCATCTCTAAAGTGATGGCGCGTTTGAGCGCGGCCAGAACCCCCAGGGAGGCCAGACCCCTCTCCGGCGGTTTGATGCCCTGTGCCTTGAAGTCCACCGGGATGGTCCGACCATTCGTCTGAGGCAGGGTCAGGTCATGGGAATGGATCACCAGGGTTTCACCATCCAGCCCGGCAAAAAGCCGGGATCTCCGGTCAACACCCTCCTGGCCGACGGCAAGGACGGCGGCCGGCCTCTCAATTCCCGCATAACCTATTTCATCGGGGGAGAGGATCACCTCGCTGATGGAAGGGCCTCTAAGTACCGTGATGTTGTACTCATTTTTCTGGGTCACCCTCAAGCCCGCTGAAAGGCCGGCCAGGCAGAGGATGTCCCCGGCGGTGATGATCCTCTGGCCGGCGTTGCCCAGGATGACCACGCCCTGCCTTTCCCTCCCTGGAGGAGCACAGGTTGCCTCCAGACCGACCGGCTGGGAAACGGGCCCCTGGTTCTTTGCCGTTTCCCTGTAAAGGGAACCGTATTCTGCTCGCTGGTTTTCTTCGACGGGGCCCTCAAATGGTGGGAGATGGGAGAGGTCTTCTTCGATGGCCCGGGGGGTGAGCTTGTTTTTCTTGGCATAGCGTCCCGTGCAGATGCCCCAGATGTCTATCACCGAAAAGCCCTTGTGGTGAACGGCCCGTTCGATTTCCCCGGCAAGGTCTTTCCTATAGGCGGAGCAGCGTGTGACGTAGGTCGCCCCGGCCGAGGCGGCCACCTTGCACACATCCAGGGGACGTTCCAGACGGTTCAGGAATCCCGATCCCACCGTGGCCTCGGGGGGTGTGGTGGCTGAAAACTGGCCCCCGGTCATCCCGAAGTTGAAATTGTTCAGGACGAGGAGTGTCAGGTCGAGATTCCGGCGGCACGCGCTCAAGAAGTGGGCGCCGCCGATGCCCATACCCCCGTCTCCCATGGTCACAACGATGTTCAGGTCCGGTTTTGCCAGTTTCAGACCGGTGGCGTAGGTCAGGGCCCTTCCGTGAAGCCCGTGAAAGGCATGGGTGTGGAAAAAGGTGTCAAATAGGCCGGAGCAGCCGATGTCGCTCACCATGGCGATCTCGGTGCCCTTGAGGCCCATATTCTGAAAGGCCTTGTCAAGGATACCGGCTATCCGGTCGTGGGTGCAGCCTGGGCAGAAGACCGGCGGTCTCTCCTTATTGAGCAAGCTGGTCATGGTGAAGCACCTCCTCGATCCGGTGGGGTGTGATCAGCCTGCCGTTCATCTGACCGAAGAAATCCACCCGTTTTTCGGGAAGAACCCGTCTGATCTCACGGACATACTGCCCGTCGTTCATCTCCAGCACGATCACCCGCCCCACGCCTTCCGCCTTTTTCCTGATCAGGGGTTCCGGCACGGGCCAAAGGGTCTTGAGCAGGAGGAGCGAAACCGGGCGGTCTGTACCCTGGTGCAGATCGTAGACTTCCTTCGCTGCGCGGGCGGTTACGCCATAGGTGATGATGAGGGTGTCGGCCCCTTTCTCCATGTAGGCTTCATGATAGGAAAACCGGTCCACAGCGGAGAGGATCTTGTCCCGCAACCGCTCCTGGTTCCGTCCGATCTGATCCGGGTCCGTGGTAATGTAGCCGTCAGGACCGTGCGTGGAGGAGGTCTGGCGCACGGGAACGGACGGGTGTCCGATGGGCAGGAAGCCGGGCACCCGGCTCCCGGGCGGGACTTCAAAGGGAAGGAACGCTTCGCCTGTAGGCGGCGGGGCGCGATGAATGATCTCGGGCCGTTCGATACCGTCCATGTCCAACCCTTCCTTGGTCATGCTCACCTCCTTGTTGGAGGCGACGAATACCGGGCACCTGAATTCTTCTGCCAGGTTGAAGGCATGCATGGTAAGCAGAAAGCAGTCTTTTACGTCACAAGGGGCCAGCGCGATGACCGGGAGCCCCCCGCTGTTTCCCCACCGCATGAACTGTATGTCGCCGTCCGCCCCACGGGTGGCGGATCCGGTGGACGGCCCCAGCCTCTGGACCAGCGCGATCACAATGGGGATCTCGCTTCCGATAGCAAAGGAGAGGTGTTCGCTGTAGAGACTCAGGCCGGGGCCCGACGTGGCGGTCATGACCTTGAATCCGGCCATGGCTGCCCCCAGGCAGGAACCGATGGAGGCGATCTCGTCCTCCCCCTGGAGGCAAACCCCGCCCGCAGGGGGAAGGAGCTTGAGCATGGTGTTGAAGATGGTTGTTGCGGGGGTTATGGGGTATCCCGCAAAGAAACGGCAGCCCGATTCAAAGGCACCCCAGGCAATCGCCTCATTGCCTTCCATCAAGGAAAAACGCATCGACATGCCTCCGCTTTCAGTATTTTGGTCGCTTGGCTACCCCTGTCAGCGTTAAGGAACAGCCTCCGCGAGAACCCGGATTCTCCAACAGGACCATGAGAAGGCCGGGAGCAAAGCAAGCACCTATAGGTCAAATTTGGTATCCTGTCAAGGTGTTTCAATTTTCAGTACCTTGGCCCCGCGGATCTTTCGTTCTTTCAGCTCCATCAGCGCTCGGTTGGCCTCTTCCAGGGGAAATTCCTGGTACTCGGGCCTGATGGGCATTTCCGCAGCCAGTTGGAGGAATTCACTGATATCCTGCCTTGCCACGTTCGCCACGCTCTTGATTTCCTTTTCCATCCAGAGGTGCGTCGGATAGTCGAGCTTCAGGAGGTAGTCTTTGTCAATGGATTCTTTTCGAATGGCGTTGATGATGAGCCTGCCGCCGCTTTCCAGGTTTTTCATGGCCTCCACCACGGGTTTAAAGACGGGCGTGGTGTCGATAATGGCATGGAGCCTCAAAGGGGGTGTCTCGTCCGTGTCGCGCGCCCAGACCGCCCCCAGGTCCCGGGCGAAGGCCCGTTCCCTTTCGCCTCGGGCAAACACGAAGACATCCGAATTTGGATACTGGTGGCGGGCCATCTTGAGAACGAGATGGGCGGATGCCCCGAAACCGGTCAATCCCAGGCGTTCTCCATCCTCTATTCCCGCGAGCCTTAAGGATCGGTAACCGATGGCACCTGCACAGAGGAGAGGAGCAGCCTCCGAATCGGAAAACGCCGAAGGGATTTTGTAGGCAAACCGCTCCGGAACGGTCATGAGGTCTGCATACCCGCCGTTTGCATCCCGGCCCGTGGCCTTGAACCCGGCACACAGGTTTTCAAGGCCCCTGCGGCAGAAGCCGCAGGTCCCGCACGAGGAGAAGATCCACCCGACACCCACCCGGTCTCCGGGCTGAAAACCCCTGGCGCCCGCTCCTCTTTCCACCACCTTGCCCACCACCTGGTGTCCGGGGATAACGGGAAAATGTGGAGGAGGGGTTCGACCCTCTATCTCGTCCAGTTCCGTGTGGCACACCCCGCAGGTTGACACCTGGATCAGGATTTCATCTTTGCCGGGAAGCGGATCGGGGACGGAAGCCATCGTGAGGGGCTCCCGGTCAACCGAGAGGTCTGTAATCCTATCAAGAAGCATGGCCTTCATGGTTCATCGTCTCCTCTAGAAAACAGCAGATCGGAGTTGTGCCGATTTGGGTAGGAGCGCGTACAAGCTACCGTTTCTATGTTGCCAGGAGAAGGTCGAGAAAATTGTCCCAATCGCCGGCCCGGTCCACGTCCGCATCGGGCATCTCTTCCTCTCCCACAGGTATTCCGGGCAGCATTGGAACCTTGTGATCCAGGGCCCAGGTAAACCAGACGGGACGGATGCCCGCACTCAAAGCGCCGTTGATATCGGCCTCGATGTTGTCGCCCACGTAGAGGACACGCGTCCGGTCGACACCGAAATCCTTCACAAGCTGACGGAACACCAGGGCGTGGGGTTTTCGGTACCCGATCTCACCGGAGATGAGAAGGACTTCAAAAAACGGTGCCAGTCCGAGTTTGCTGATAAGCCCTTTGCCTGCGGGGGCGTGGGTGAAATTGGAAAGCAGTCCCAGGTGATAGGATCCCTTGAGTTTTTTCAGCATTTCAAGGGTGCCTGGAATCACGCGGCAGTAGTCAAAAAAAGCAGAGAAATAGGCCTCGAGCGCCAGAGCGATTCGTGGGTCATCCGGTTCAACGGGGTACCCCATTTCCCGAAGGGCCGCGCTCACCCAGAAGCGGTTGTGGGTCTCCCGGCCGTCTTCCTTTGTCTTTTCCAGGAATTCCATGGCGCAACGGCGATAGGTCTTCTTGAAAGGGGTGTCTTCAAAGGTGAGACCGCTTTTACGCAGGTTCTTGATCAGCCTTTCAACGGCTTCGCTTACGGCCTTCGGGTCCGCAGTTATGAGGGTATTGAAGAGGTCGAATCCGATGGCTTTCACGTTTTTCAAAAGACTTCTCCCTTATATCCTCTTGGCTGGATACACGCGATCGTGTCTTATTCTGATTACCGTAGTCATCCGTGGTAAGTCAATGAAAATGGTGGTGGTTCAGGGTGAAATGCGTTGACTTCAGAGCACCCTGGCCCTTATTCTACCATTGCGGCCGTGCTCCTATGGATGCGGTCGATGCATTCGCGGAGGTGAACCGATTTGGCCACAGTTTCCCTTGTCCATTGTGAAAGCTATGAGGCCCGCCCGGTGGAGACAGCCCTGCTGAAGGTGCTGGAGCCCCTGGGTGGCATTGCCCGCTTTGTCAGACCTGGAGACAGAGTCCTCCTCAAGCCCAATCTCCTTTCGGCACGGCCCCCTGAAAAGCGGGTGACCACTGATCCTGCTCTGGTCCGGGCCGTTTCGGTTATGGTCAAAGAAGCAGGGGGGCGCCCGTTCATCGGCGACAGCCCGGGGATCGAACCTTTCAAGCGCGTCATCACCAGGACCGGCATGGAGGAAGTGGCTCGTGAGCTTGGAATCAAACTTGTGGAACTCAGTCGCCCCACGAAGGTCACCCTGGTGGAAGGGTCCCTGTTCCGGAGCCTAGAAATCGCGTCCCAGGCCCTGGATGCAGACGTGGTCATCAACCTGCCTAAACTGAAGACCCACACCCAGATGCTGATGACACTCGGTGTTAAAAATCTTTTCGGGACGATCGTTGCCCAGAGAAAGACCGAGTGGCATTACATGACCGGCCTCAACCGGGACACCTTTGCCTCCCTGCTCCTCGCTATCTACCAGGCCGTGAAACCGGTCCTCACCATACTGGACGGGGTGTGGGGTATGGACGGCAATGGCCCTGGCAACGGAAACCCCTGCAAACTGAACGTGTTGGCAGCAGCACGGGACGCAGTGGCGCTCGATGCGACCGTGTGTCAACTCTTGGGAATTCCTCTGGAATCCTACCCCATTTACCGGATGGCCAGGGCAGAGGGTGTGGGTGAAACCGATACCCGACGGATCAGGCTGGAGGGAGATCCACCGGATTCGTTCTCGTTCCCGCCATTCCAGGTCCCGAAGCTGGACTCGCTCAGAATCCTGCCAGGGTTTCTTGACGGGTTTTCCAGACGCTACCTGGTCTCGAAGCCCGTCCAGGATGCCGGGATTTGCGCGGGATGCGAGGAATGCGTCCAGGCGTGTCCAGCGGAAGCCATTTCCCTGGAGGAAAGACATCTCCATTTTGATTATGACGCATGCATCATGTGCTATTGCTGTCAGGAGATCTGTCCCCAGGGCGCCATCGGGTTCAGGAAGGGCCTCCTGTTGAAGATCCTGAATCGATTTGGCCGATGAGGGGTATGGACAGATTGGCTTCGAGATGCTACGCTGGCGTCCAATAGGTTTTACCTGTTTTCACGCCCCTGGAACTTCGTTATGAGACCGCCTTTTCCGACTGATGGCGGTGAGTCAAGTCTATTAAGAATACGTCATTGAATATGCATATTTGACCCATAATCCAGAATGCAGATGAGACGCCACGAGGTGCTTTAATGAGTCCGGAAGAGAAATACTGGAATCCTGTGCTCGAAACCCTCCACCATGACCGGATAAGGGCCCTGCAAATGAAAAAATTCAAAAGGATTTTTCAATGGGCCTATGACCATTCGCGTTTCCACAGGGCCCTTTACGATCAGGCAGGAATCAGACCCGCTGATATTCGATCCTTTGACGACATCCACCTGGTTCCCAAAGTTGAAAAGGCGATGATGCGGGATATCCAGCGAAAGGATCCATTCCCTTACGGGGATGCCCTCTGCGTTCCCCTGGAGGAGGTCACCGAATTCCGCCAGACGAGTGGCACGACCGGTCAACCCGTTTACCAGCCCGACACCTGGACCGACTGGGAATGGTGGGCCGAATGCTGGTCCTATATCCTGTGGGCCCAGGGGTACCGGCCGTCCGACAGGGTCTTTATCCCCTTCGGATACAATGTCTTTGTGGCCTTCTGGGCAGGCCACTACGGGGCGGAAAAGATCGGCTGCGAGGTGGTTCCGGGTGGGGTCCTGGACACCAAGGCGCGAATCCTCAAGATTCAGGAACTGGAGGCCACGGCGCTCATGGGCACGCCCACCTATATCCTCGGGATGGCGGCCACGGCAAAGAACCGGTTGGGAATCGATCCGGCATCATTGAGCATCAACAAGATAACGTGTGCGGGAGAACCCGGGGCCAGTATCCCGAGCACGAAGAGACGAATGGAAAAGGCGTGGGGCGCAAAAGTCTATGATCATGCCGGAGCCACGGAGATCGGGGCCTGGTCCTATGAATGTGAAGCCCAGCCCGGCGGCATGCACGTGAATGAGGGGTTCTTTCTCGTGGAAATCGAAGACATGGAAACGGGAAAAATCATTGACGAGCCGGGACAAAGGGGCAAGATGGTCATCACGGCCCTGGACCGGATGGCACAGCCGTGCATCCGTTTTGATTCGAAGGACATCATTGAATGGTCTCCTGAACCGTGCCCCTGCGGCAGGAGCTACCAGTTGATAAAAGGAGGGGTCGTCGGCCGGGTCGATGATATCACCAAGGTGAAGGGCGTGCTTCTTTCCCCTTCCGCCATTGAAGAAGTGGTGCGGAGTATTAGCGGCTTGAGCGATGAATACGAGGTTATCGTCGACAAAGAAGGAGACAGGGACCGGATTACCCTCAAGGTAGAGGTCATGCCGGATTGGGAAAAAGGCCGGGAGGAACTTGAGACCGTGCTGACTGACCAGCTCAGGCTCAAGACCAACCTTAGGTACAACCTCGAATTCCATGATTATGAGACCCTGCCGAGATATGAGGTCAAGGCGAAGCGGTTCAAAGACCTCAGGAAGGGCCATTGAGGGTTTGTGGAATAACGGCCATGTGGTAAACTCGGAATCGGAGGAACAGATGGTTGACGAGATCAATATCAAAAATCTCAGCCGCAGGATTGATTCCATGAAAGAACTGGCGGAAGATCTGCGGGAATCCGGGCACCATTTTCCCGCCCTGCGGAGCAATATGAACCGGATTATGGCCAGCATCAAGATGCTTGAGATCAACATCTGTGACCTGGTGGCAACAGAGGGAGATAACCTATAAAAGAGGAGAAAGTGCGTCGCAATCACCTTCCCCGAGGTGATTCTCTTCCTCCCCCGGCTCATGTACCAGCCAGCACTTTTCTTAATGGGAAGTCAACCCAGCACGGTCTGCAATTCCTCCTGCAGGTATTTCAGCCGATCCAGCTCGTCACTGTCTATTTTTCCCTTCGAAGCGGCGGTCTTGACCCGTTTCCTCAGTGCCTTGAGTTCCTTTTCCAAATCGATGATGCCATTGAGAAGTGTATCCTCCATGTCCGCTTCCGGCTCCACCATCTCCGGGCC
>CAYOIU010000069.1:0-14781 GCA_964404085.1 uncultured Desulfobacteraceae bacterium
GGTACTGCGCGGGAGGCTGCGTGGGAGAGTAGGACGCCGCCGAATTTATCATAAAGCCCCTCCATTTTGGAGGGGCTTTTTTTTGGACTTCAAAAAAGGCCTGCCTCTCCGATAATCTGCCTGTTGACCTGGAGAACGGAATTGTGCACACTGGTCAGTGTTCGATACAGTACAGCAAACGGGAGTAAAAATGAAAACGAACGAAAAAATACCTGTTGAAAAACTGGAAGGTTACACCTGTTTCGCCTGCGGGACGGCCAACCCCATAGGGTTGCATCTGGATTTCTATCGAATGGGTGATCGTATCTGTTCCGACGTGACCCTGGGACAATACTATGAAGGTTGGGCGAACATGGCCCACGGCGGTATTATCTCAACTTTGCTGGACGAGGTCATGTCCTGGACGCTCATCTATTTCAGGAGGCGGTTCTTTGTGACACGAAAGATGGAGCTGAAATATGTGCGCCCGGTTCCCATCGGACAACCCTTGACCGTAAAAGGCAAATTACTGGATGGCGATTCCAGGCTGATCCACGTGCGAGGAGAGCTGTTCGACAGTGACAAGAAGTTGCTCGCAAGAAGCCTCGGGGAATTCGCCTTCCTGCCGGAAGAGCGGCTTTCCGAGGTTCCACAGGGACTCAAGACGGAAATGAAGGCCCTGTTCGAGAAGATGCAGTCTGTGGAAAAAAATGGATCCATTAAATCCATCAAATAGACAAGCGGCGTTCGTTTTGATATTTCTTAAGCGAATTGGCAATTGGCGTTCAGCTGGATATGATCTTTTAGTGCGATAGGATAGGAGAGCAAAATGAGAAGGTTGGTCGAAAAACACAAAAGGGTATCCATTGTCCGATATGAGAAACCCCTGGATTCCGTGCGCAAGGCAGTGGAATTGTGCGGGGGTCTCGATCATCTTTCGAAAAACGCCCGGGTGTTCATCAAACCCAACATTGTTTTCTGGACGAAATCCGTACGCTTTCCTAAGTGGGGTGTGATTACGACCTCTCGCGTAGTGGAAGATACGGTGACGCTGCTCAAGGAACAGGGCATTGAGGATATCACCATCGGGGAGGGGATGGTGACCTTTGACCCAAAGGACAAGGAGACACCGGCCCACGCCTTTGAAAGCCTGGGTTACCGATCGCTGGAGAAACGTTACGGGGTGAAGGTCATCAACGTTCTTGAAAGACCCTTTGAGAAACAGGACCTGGGAGATGGAATCACGTTTGGGTTCAACACCGATTTCCTCCACTCGGATTTCGTCGTGGACCTGCCCGTGATGAAGACCCACGCCCAGACCGTGGTGAGCCTGGGGATCAAGAACATCAAAGGTACCATTGACATTCCTTCAAGAAAGAAATGCCACAGCGCAGACCCCGAAAAAGATCTCAATTATATGATTTCAAAATACTTGAGGGTCCTGCCCCCCTGCCTCACCCTTCTGGACGGCATCTATACCACCGAAAGGGGCCCCGGGTTTGACGGAAAGGTCCGGAGAAGCAACCTTCTGGTCGCCTCTCCGGACATCCTTTCGGCGGACATGGTCGGCGCCCGGGTCCTGGGGATGGACCCCGCCCAGGTGCCCCACCTGGTCCATGCTGCCGCCTATGAAGGCCGGCCTCTCGATCTTTCGGATGTTGTAACAGTCGGAGAAAGAATCGAAGATGTGGCGTCGCGCCACGAATACACCTTCCCTTACACCGATGACGGGACTCTCCCCCTTCCTATGAAACGGATGGGCATCGAAGGCTTGTCCTACAGGAAATATGATCTTTCCCTCTGCACCTATTGTTCGCTCGTGAACGGCCCCATCCTGGCAGGGATCGCCCAAGCCTGGGAGGGAAAGGAATGGGATGATGTAGAAGTCCTCACCGGGAAGTCCATGCAGCCGACCCTCGGTAAGAAAAAGACCATACTCCTGGGAAAATGTATCTATCAGGCCAACAAGGACAACCCGGACATCCAGGAAATGATTGCCGTCAAGGGGTGCCCGCCCTCACCCCGGAAGATCGTTGAAGCCTTCCACAGGGCCGGGATTTCCCTCTCCCCGGCTTTGCTGGAACAGATGGATGTCCTGCCGGGGTTTTTCATGAAGAAGTATGAGGGAAAACCCGAGTTCGATGAGTCGTTCTTCAGGATAGAGTAAGGATTTGAAGCCGGAGAACAGGCCGTTGAAATCTTTTCCAGATCCGAGTCGAGATGAGTGAGGAAAGCATTCTTTTTAGGTCCGGCGATCTGACCCTCGAGGGGCTTCTCAACCGCCGTGAAGGAGAAAAGGGGGTGGTGGTGACCCACCCGCACCCCCTTTACGGTGGCGATATGCATAACACCGTGGTGTCCACGGTGGTTCGGGCCTATCATGATGCGGGTTATGCAACGCTGAGATTCAATTTCCGGTCCGTTGGTCGAAGCGAAGGGCGCCACGATGATGGCAGGGGTGAGCAGGATGATGTGAAAGGGGCCCTTGATTATCTCGCGGGTTTGGGCAAGGAAACTCTTGGGCTGGTGGGGTATTCTTTCGGCTCCTGGGTGATTGCCATGGGATTGCCGAGATTTGAGCCTTTGGACCATGTGATCATGGTTTCGCCCCCCGTTGCATTCATGGATTTTTCTTTCCTCGGAGAAAGTGAAAGCATCCGACTGGTTGTTTCCGGATCGCATGATGACATTGCGCCGACAACGGAAATCCGAAAAATGATCGGGCAGTGGAACCCTGACGCGTCATTCAGGGTGATTGAAGGGGCTGATCACTTCTATCGGGGATATGAAACGAAGCTTTCGGGACTCGTAAGAGGCTTCCTGATGCAGAAGCCCTGATCCCGCCTTTTCCTACCACCAGGAAACGACCCTGTCATTTTCAAAGACAAGGTCCAGCAGATGTCCATAATCGGGATCGGCTTCATAAAGATTAAAGAACGAACTTTCCTCCCCTTCTGAGACGGCGTCAATTAAGATTCTGGTCACCTCATCAGGCTCTGTCTTTAGGATATTTAGGATTTTCATGCCTTGCCCCCGAACGGTACGATGAGGTCCATTTCTTTGAGTCTAGCGCCCATCTCTTCCAGGCTCATATATTTAAAGCCGTGCTTTTCCACATTGACCTTGTTGTTGGAAAAATATTCACATTCCATGTCTTCCAGCCACTCGAGATTTTCTTTGTATGCTTCAGTCATGTCCACTTCAACATCCAGCACGAACATGTAGGCGTAAAAGTTCTCAACGGCAAGGCCAAGGGTGGAGCGAGAACCTTCCCACAAATCCTCTTTATTCCTGATTAGCAAAGCAACATGTTTAATATTTTCCATTGTATTTCGTATCCTCTAAAATGCTATATAGCGGTCACAGTCCTCAATCATTGCCCCATGCCTGGCCTGCGTTGCGTAATCTTTTTCTCCGAGGCCCGGCACGGGGGGCTTGAGGCCATGGCTTTCAAATCCCACATTGCATATTGATACCTTTGCGAGACCGTCCAGTTCTCCAAATCGTGGATCCTGGGTCAATAGGGTGCCGGTATGGCTGAAAAAAATGGTGACCTCGATGTTTTTTTCTTTTGCCGACCGGCAAAGATGGATGATTTTATCAAGATGATCTTTGGAAGATACGAAGATTCCAAGAGACTTGCCCATAGAAAAACTCCTCGCTTCGTGAATGCATGGTGATACCGTGCCGAAGTTCCAAAGTCCAACTCGGCGTCATGGCATCATGCACTCAACGGGTAAATGATATTCTATGCTACTTTGATATAATAGCTGGAGAAACCCTCGTCTTCCCTTTCGCCGAGGTACTCATGACCCGTCCTTTTGGCAAATGCCGGCAGGTCGTTTTTGGTTCCGGCATCGGTGGAAAGGATTTCGATAATCTGGCCGGATTTCATATTGCCGATGGCCTTTTTTGTCTTGAGGATGGGCATGGGGCATGCGAGGCCCCTGCAATCCAGAGTTTCGTCCGCTTTGATATTGTCTGCCATTTTAGACATTCCTCCGCTAAATTCAGATTCCAAATAAGCTAAATCGTTAATCGGTAATGTCAAGCACTTTTCATCGAAGGGTCCAGTCAAGCTCTGAACCTTTAAACCCGGGTCGTTACCATGAACCTTTTTTTCTCTTGAGGATCGTGGTATTCTGGTATGCATCCACCAGTACATCACATAATCGAGGGCCGTTATGGCTGAAAAAATGGGACAGAGACTCACGGATATCCTCCAGGCCATGGAGGACGGGATCTACATCATCAACAGCGATTTTGTCCTTGAATTCATGAACATGGGCATGGTCCGTGATTTTGGGGAAGGCGTTGGGAGGAAATGCTACAAAATAATCAACCAGCTTGACGATATCTGCCCGTGGTGCAAGGCGAAAGAAGTCTTTGGAGGCGAGACAATCAACTGGGAACATCATATTCCCAGACTGAACAAGACCTATGATTTGACGGAACTGCCCTTGAGACATGGTGACGGGACGGTGTCCAAGCTCACGATCTGTCGGGATACCACCCGCAGGAAATTGAGTGAAGACAAGGAAAAAGCCTCGGCGGAAGATTACCGGCGCCTTTTCGAATACGCGGGCTGCGGCGTCTATGTGAGCAGCAAGGAGGGAAAGTTTCTGAATGCCAATCCGGCCCTTTTGGAGATGTTGGGCTATGACAGCAAAGAAGAGTTTCTCAGCATGGACATCACCACAGATCTCTACCTGAAGCCCGAAGATCGGCGCAGATTTCAGGAGATGATCGAAAAGGACAAACAGGTTATTGATTATGAAGTGGATTTCAAACACAAGGACGGTACGCCTATCTCGGTGCTCCTGACCAGTCACGTCCGCTATGACCCTGACGGGGAGGTCCTCGGCTACGAGGGCATCATCGTGGATCAGACGCATCGAAAGCAAATGGAACAGCAGCTTCGAGAGGCCCACGATTTTCTCAACAAGGTCATCAGGAACACCCCCAATGCCATCATCGCCACGGATCTGAAAGGGAACATTTTTATCTGGAACCCCGGTGCCGAGGAGATACTGGGGTACACTGCCGAGGAGGTGGTCGGCAAGATGAACATCGATCAGATCTATCCGGAAGGTGTGGCAAAGAAGGTTATGAAGATGATGCGAGGACCGGCCTACGGTGGCGTGGGAAAGCTTAAATCTTACCCAATCGTCTTCGTCAGGCAGGATGGCGAGATCGTGGAAGGAAGTATTTCCGCGTCGATTATCTACGGTCCGGAAGGCCGGGAAATGGCTTCGGTGGGTATTTTTGTGGACCTGCGAGAGCGTCTCGAAATGGAGAAAAAACTCCGCAGCACCCAGGAGCAGCTCCTTCAGTCCGAAAAGCTGGCCGCCATGGGACGGCTGACTTCACAGGTTGCCCACGAACTCAACAACCCTCTTTATGGCATCATGAATACGCTGGAGTTGCTGAAAACGGAAATCTCTCCAGAGAGTAAGCGAAGGAAGATCCTTGAAATGGCGCTCTCTGAAACGGTGCGGCTGTCGGAGTTGCTCAGGAAAATGCTCTCTTTTTCAAAGCCCGACCAGGAAGAAAGACAGCCGACGGATATCAATGAAGCCTTGGATGAGATTCTGCTCCTTCATGAAAAACAATTGAGGGAGAACACTATCCGTATTAAGGCTTCCTTTGATGAAGGACTTAAAAAAGTCCTTGCCTCGAAAAACCAGCTGCGACAGGTCTTCCTCAATATGGTTTCAAATGCCAGGGATGCCATGCCTGAAGGCGGTACGCTCAGCGTGACAACCGGGTCCTGGGGCGGGCATGTCATAATCGAAATCGCCGACACGGGGACAGGCATAGAAAAAGAGCACCTGGACAAGATCTTTGATACCTTTTTCACCACCAAGGCGAGCGTGAAGGGTGTGGGGCTTGGCCTCTCGGTGTGCCATGGGTTCATAAAAGACCACGGGGGAGATATCAAGGTCAAGAGCAAGAAGGGCTCCGGGACTACCTTTACGATCACCCTGCCCATCATGACAAAAATCAAAGAAGAAGAGTTGAACGAAAGTACGCCTTAGCCCGGATTTCTCACCGATCTTCGTTACGAGATGGTGGAGAGGCCTGTGAATATAAGGCGCGTGCAGGAAAATGGGCGAAGGCGTACTTTCACAGTACGTCGAGGTCATTTTTCAAGCGCAACGCAATAGTCATGGGCCTCTCCGCCGTCACAGTAGATTATTGGTGAGAAATCCGGGCTAGGGGCCACCTGCAAAGACTCCGCCTTATCTCAAGACCTCTCCTAACCTCCACATTGCAGTTCATGAGGTTCAAAGACTTATCCCGGTACACCAGTTGGTGCCATGCGAGATAACCCTTTCGCGAAAATCAGGAGTTTCGGATTCCGTCAGTGGTAGACTTCCCGACCTTTGTCCGGGCAAAAAGGACATGGGCGGGCTTTTTTCAAATGCAGCAATTAGGTAAAATACAGAAAATATAGATAGCAACGATCGGCGGTATAAGGACCTTGATAAATGCTTTAAATAATAATGAAGCTTAATGTATAAATTTAAAACTAATTTATTGCCTGTTATGAAAGAAAATGAATCCCACTCATATTTTCTATTGACAAAGTAAAAAAAAATATAATAAATAAAAAAACAAGATATTACATGAAACCAGGAGGAGAACAGGAATGGATGAAATTCTGACGGTTTTCAAGGCGAGTCAATATTGCCGGGTATCACCCAAGACCATCATCAACTGGGTGGAGGCCGGCCATATCAAGGCTTACAAGACAGTCGGGGGCCACAGGCGCATCAAAATGGGCGACCTGGAAGCCTTTATGAGAAAGCAGGGTATTCCCTTGCCTGAAAAAGAGCCGGAGGACGGCATCAGGAGAATTCTGGTGGTAGATGATGACCCGATCATCGTAGAGACGATTGTTCAGGCCCTGGAAGAAGAGGAGTTCGACTATGAGGTTATTTCCGCATCCGATGGTTTTGAAGCGGGATTGCAGGTCAATCATTTCAAGCCCCACCTGTTGATACTGGACATCATGATGCCCGATATCAAGGGCTATGAAGTCTGCAAGAGAATCAAAGAGGATGAGGAAACGAAGAACACCAAGATCATCGTGCTGTCGGCCTACCTGGATGAGGAAAAATTCAAGAAAATGAAGGAATATGGGGCGGATCTCTGTTTTTCCAAGCCTCTGCCATTGCCTCAATTGAGACAGGAAGTGGCCAGGTTGCTGGGGTTGCGCCCGGGAACCTGATAGTGGTTCAACAAAGAACAGCCGGAGGGACCCATGAAGCTCAAGAAATCGCTGGATAAGAAAAAGTTCGTAGTAACCTCGGAAGTCCAGGCCCCGGTTGATGAATCACCCGAGAAACTCATAAAGAGCCTGGAAATGGTTCGGGGCCGGGTGGATGGGGTCACCGTACCGGAGGTGGAGATCGAGGGGATCGTGGGCGATACCATCAAGACCTGCGAAATACTCAACAAAAACCGCTTTGAGGCCATTTACCAGACCACCACGCGGGATAAAAATCGCATTCAGCTTCAGAAGGATCTCCTCCAGGCGCACGAAACGGGCGTCGAAAACCTGCTCGTTTTCACAGAGGACTACCGCATAACTGGTGACAGCCTCCAGGAAATGATGTTTTTCCACGTGGACGCGGGAAAACTTGACTCCGTCCTCGAGCACATGCGGGAAGGCCGAACCGTGGAGGGAGGTGAGCTGAAAAAGAAGGCGGATTTCGTTCTTGGCTCCGGTGTGGAATCGGGCTGGGGAAAAAACGTCCCTGACCTGGAGATGAAGGAAATGGAGGAGATGACGAAGATCGGGGCGGGCTATTTCCTCACCACGCCCGTGTTTGATGTTGAGCGATTCGAGAAATTTTTAAAACGGGTCCAGACATTCGGCATACCAGTGATTGCCGAGGTGATGATTTTGAGGACCGCGGGGATGGCAAGCTTTCTGAACCGCCATATCAAATCAGGAATGGTTCCGGAATGGACCATTAAGAAGCTGGCAAAGGCCTTGGATAGAAAGAAGGCCAGCATAGAAATCTTCGCGGATACGGTGAAAGGACTCAAGGATTTGTGCCAGGGGGTCCACATCATCAGCATCGGGGGAGAAGAGGATCTTCGGCATTACCTGGATGCGGCAAAACTCAGGTAGGAGGAGTTTTGGAGCAGATTAGCCTGACCATAAATGACAGGAAGATAATCTGTCCCGAAGGCACTACCATCCTGCAGGTCGCCAGGCAGGAGGGGATCCGCATACCCACCCTTTGCGACCACCCGGCCCTGGAACCCGTGGGAGCCTGCCGTCTCTGCCTCGTGGAAGAGGAAAAGGGACGTCTTATGGCGGCATGCGTCACTCCCGCAACCTCAGGGATGGTCATCAGTACGGATTCGCCCAGAATAGCCAAGCACCGCAGAAATATCGTTCGACTCCTGATGGCCGAGCACCCCGAGTCGTGTCTCGTCTGCAGCAAGGGAAATCGCTGCGGACTGCGGGCCATAGCAGCGGAACTTGGGTTGGGTGAGACCGGACTCTATCCTATGGTCGCTTCAAGACCCTTTGAACAGGCCAATCCTTATATTATCAGAGACTTGAGCAAATGTGTACTCTGTGGGAAGTGTATCCGGGCCGACCATGAACTGGTGGCCGTGGGGGCCATCGACTACAATCACAGGGGTTTTTTATCGCGTCCTGCCACTGCCCATGAGCTTCCTCTTGAAGCTTCCACCTGCACCTTCTGCGGGACCTGCCTGTCCATTTGTCCCACCGGAGCACTTTCTCTCAGTAATGACCGATACGTGGGGACGCCTGAGCATGAATTCGCCTCGGTCTGCGGTTATTGCGGGGTCGGCTGTTCCCTTTCGCTCGGGGTCGGAGGAGGTCAAATTCTCGAAGTGAATCCAGGCAGACAAGAGGACAGTGTCAATGGCCCCACACTCTGTATCCGGGGGCATTTTGGCCAGGATTTCCTGATCGCAGACGATCGACTCCAATCTCCTCTGATCCGCAGGGATGGAGAACTGGAGGAAGCGAGCTGGGATGATGCCCTGGGACTGGTGTCGGAGCGGTTCATGGCGATCAGAGAGAAATACGGCCCACAGAGCATCGGTTTCTTAGGTTCTTCAAAGTGTTCCAACGAAGAAAACTACCTCTTCCAGAAGGTGGCCCGTGCGGTTATCGGGACAAACCATGTGGATAACGGGGCCTATCTTTCCGGCCGTCCCGCCCTTATGTCCGTGCGAGAAAAACTGGGGCCCCATTTCCGGTTCGGGTCTTTGAAAAAGCTGGAATCGGCTGAGGTCCTGTTTGTTCTGGGTGTGGATCCGACACAATCGTCACCTGTGGTGGGATATCATCTGAAAAGGGCAGCCCTGAAAGGTGTTCCCCTTATCGTTGTGGATCCCCTTCAAACGGAGATGAGCCGCTTTTCGAGTCAATGGCTCGCCTTAAACCCCGAATCCGATCTCATGCTCCTGAACGGGCTTGCTGCATTGCTCCTGAAGAAGGAAGATGTTGCCGGAGGCTTGCCGAATGGTTTCTCCGGAGGTTTTCGGTATTTTCGGCAGCAGATGGCTTCCGTGGACATGGAGCAGGCCTCACATGTGACGGGTGTCGGTGAACGTCAGTTGGCAGAGGTGGCCGAGATGCTGCGAGGAAAGAAGACGGTCTTCGTAGTCGGCCGTGGTGCGCTTCAGCAGCAGGCCCCCGGCAAAATCATGGAGGCGCTCTACAACCTGTCTGTCGTGACCGGGAAAGCGGGTTTGAAGGAAAACCGGGTTCTTTTTTTGACCTGCGAAAACAACGAGGCCGGGGCGTGGGACATGGGAACGGTCCCTGACACCCTTCCGGGCTTTCAGCCTGTTGATCGATCCGATTTTCGCAAGTCATGGGAACGCGCCTGGAATGCCAGGCTCTCCCCGGACCCTGGGCTCAGTTTCATTCGCATGATCCTGGAGGCTGAAAAGGGTCGGATCAAGGCCCTTTACGTGATGGGCGAAAACCCGGTTCGCAGCCTGCCACAGTCAGAGACGGTCCGCAAGGCCCTCCGAAACCTGGAGCTGCTGGTGGTGCAGGACATCCTGAAGACCGAAACAGCCCACCTGGCCCATGTGATCCTTCCAGGGGCCGCCTTTGCTGAAAAGGGTGGATCGTTCACGAACACGGAAGGCCGGATACAGGGTTTCGGACCGGCAGCCGCACCACCTGGGTCCGCCAAAGCGGATTGGGAGATCCTGGGCCTCCTTATGAAAAAGATGGGGTATCCGGAGGTCTACGCGTCCCTTGATAGAATCAGGGGCGAGATAGCGGAACTGGTGCCCGAATACAAGGACATTGTCCATCTCATCCCGGGAGGATGGGTTCGCACCGCAATACTCGAGACCAAACCTCGCGAGCGTGAACAGGGTGACGAATCGTGGTTTTTCCCTGTCCACGTCTGTATAAACACCATTCAGGATGCTGCCTATCCTTTTAGAGCCATTCTGGGCTCTTTTCGCTGCCACCTGGGGAGCGGAACCCGTACGTCCAGGTCGGAGCGAATCAGAAAAGGCGAATGGAAAGGCGAGATTGAAGTCTCTGATAAGGATAGCAGCACACTGGGTTTCAAAGAGGGTGACATCCTGCGGGTTGAGTCTCCTGACGGGTTTGTTGAAAGGGCCATGCGGGTGGAAAAGAGACTTCCCGCCGGGCTCATTGTCATTCCGAAGGGTTTTGGAGGCAATGATGCCATGAACCTCTTGCCTCTGAAAGACCGGCATGATGAGGGCTTCGGGGGCTGGATAACGTGTTCTGCAAGGATAGATAGGGTCGAGGAGCGATAGGGGATGGACAAGCGACCGATCGACAGGGATCAGTTGGATGTCCTTATTCAGGGTTACCGGAATAGGAAATGGGGACTGATTCCCTTGCTCCAAGAAATTCAGGAAACATTCGGATATGTCCCCCCTGAAGCCATCGAACCCGTGGCGGAGGCCTTGAATCTCTTTCCGTCCCAGGTGCAGGGTGTCATTACCTTCTATGCAGGCTTCAGTCTTGAGCCCAAGGGAAAGTACGTCGTCCGGGTTTGCCGGGGGACTGCCTGTCATGTGCGTGGCGGACGAAGTATCCTCAGACTGATGCGAAAAGAATTGGGCCTCGAAGAAGGAGAGACGAGCGAAGACTACCAATTCACCCTGGAGACCGTGGCCTGCCTGGGGGCCTGTTTCCTGGCACCGACAATGATGGTCAATCAGACCTATTTCGGGAAGCTCTCGCCCGGAAAGGTGACGAGTGTGCTTGCCCAGTATCGAGGGGAACAACCGAAGACCGAATAGAGATGCGGACGGAAGAGGGCGGGAGACGCGTGGCGTATGGTGGAAAAACTTCAATCCATAGGGCAGCTTGAATGGTTCCGTAACCGGGTCCAGGCGAGAGAAGGTGGGGGTCGGACCCAGGTGCACATCTGCATGACGGGCTGTCGGGCGTACGGATCGGCTGATGTTCTGGAGGCCTTCCAGGATGAGATCGGCAAGCAGGGGCTGTCCCGGGAGGTGGAGGTGCGTCCGACCGGTTGCCATGGGTTTTGTGCGAAGGCGCCTGTCATCGCCATAGAGCCCTTGGGAATTCAATACCATGAGGTCGGTCCTGAAGACGCCGCTGAAATCGTGGATCGGACCCTGAAAAAAAACCACCTTGTGGATCGCCTTGCTTACAGAGATCCGCAGACCGGTAAACCCATCTACTACCGAAACCAGATTCCGTTCTATGAAAAGCAGGAGAGACGTGTTCTGGCCCGTTGCGGCAGGATAGATCCCACCCGGATAGAACACCATATCGCGACCGGCGGCTATGAGGCACTGGTAAAGGCCATTTCCACCATGACCCCGGACCAGGTCATTGAAGAGGTCAAAAAGGCCAGGTTGCGTGGGCGCGGCGGAGCCGGATTTCCCACGGGCCTCAAATGGGAGTTCGCCCGGCAGGCCCCGGGTCGCCCAAAATACATTATCTGCAATGGGGATGAAGGGGATCCGGGGGCGTTCATGGACCGGGCCATGCTGGAAGGGGACCCGCACGCGGTTCTGGAAGGGATGCTCATAGGCGGTTATGCCATAGGTGCGGAATACGGGTTCATATACGTCCGGGAAGAATATCCCATCGCCGTAACACATCTGAGCCTTGCCCTGGCGCAGATGAAGGGGATAGGCCTCCTTGGTGAAAATATTCTGGGAACAGGTTTCAGTTTCGACCTGTCGTTGAAAATGGGGGCAGGCGCTTTCGTGTGCGGTGAAGAGACCGCCCTGATGGCTTCCATCGAGGGAAAAAGGGGAATGCCCAGAGCAAGGCCCCCGTTTCCGGCACAATCCGGGCTGGACGGGAAGCCCACCAATATCAACAACGTGGAGACCTGGGCCAATATCCCGCTTATCGTCAGCAAGGGTGCCGGCTGGTACGGGGAGGTCGGGACCGAGAAGAGCAAGGGAACAAAGATCTTTTCTCTTGCCGGAAAGGTCAACAACACCGGTCTGGTGGAAGTTCCCATCGGGGTGACCATAAAGGAGGTGATCTTTGACATCGGCGGGGGGATCCCAAAGGGGCGCCAGTTCAAGGCCGTCCAGATGGGGGGGCCTTCAGGGGGCTGCGTACCGGCCCAATACCTGAACCTTCCCATAGACTACGATACCATCCAGCGGATAGGGGCCATCATGGGCTCGGGCGGAATGGTGGTGATGGATGAAAACAACTGTATGGTGGAGATCGCCCGGTTTTTTCTGAGCTTCACGCAGTCGGAGTCCTGCGGCAAATGCGCTCCTTGCCGCCTAGGGACGACCCAGTTGCTGGAGATACTCACCCGCATCACCCGCGGCCAGGGCCGCATTGAAGACATGGAGACGATCCGGGACCTGGGGGATACACTGACGGAGGCATCACTGTGCGGCCTCGGCCAGACCTGTGCCAAACCCGCCATTTCCACCCTCAAATACTTTGCAAAAGAGTATGAAGACCACATTGTGGAGCACCGTTGCGCAGGCGCCACTTGTGATGCCATGGTCATCTCCGCCTGCCAGCATGCCTGCCCCGCGGGTATAGACGTCCCCAATTATGTGGCTGCCATTGCAGAGGGAAAATATGAAAACGCCGTGGAGATCATCCGGGAGCGAAATCCTTTCCCTGCGGTGTGCGGTCGAATCTGCATCCACCCCTGCGAATTCAAATGCCGCCGGGGTGAGTTGGATGAACCCGTGGCCATTCGTTCCCTTAAACGGTTCGCATCCGACTGGTACTTCAGCCACGTGGGCCGAAGAAAGAAACCGTACCCTGTCACAAGAATGGAAAAGGTGGCGGTGGTCGGTGCAGGACCCGCAGGACTCACCTGCGCCTATTTCCTTGCCAGGGTGGGATACAGCGTAACCGTATTCGAGAACCAGCCCGTGGCCGGGGGCATGCTGGGTATCACCGTCCCCGATTTTCGACTGCCCCGGGGGGTCATCCAGGAAGAGGTTGAATACATCGAGAGCTGCGGGGTTGATATTCAGTACAACACACCCATAGATGCCCGGCACACCGTGAACGATCTGATGAAGGAAGGCTATGATGCTGTTTTCGTGGCTGCGGGTGCCCAGGCCAGTAAACGGATGGGAATTCCCGGAGAGGAGGAAGGGCTTGAAGGTCTTCATTATGGCCTCCCGTTCCTTACCGCCGTGAAAACGGGCAAGGACATCAGGCTGGCGGGCAGGGTCCTCGTGGTGGGAGGCGGTAACGTTGCCATCGATGTGGCCAGGACGGCCCTGAGGGTCGGCGCGGGAGATGTCCAGATCTTCTGCCTGGAGGCCAGGGACGAGATGCCGGCCTGGGAGAAGGAAGTCGGAGAAGCACTGGAAGAAGGCATTGTCCTCAATCCTTCCTGGGGCCCCAGGGAAATCATGCACGACGCCGGGAAGGTGAGAGGTATCCACTTCGTCCGGTGCCTTTCGGTTTTTGACAGTGAGGGACGCTTCAATCCAGGTTTTGACGAAGAAACCAGCCAGATACTCGAGGCCGACCATATTATCATTTCCATCGGCCAGGCACCTGACATGGCCTTTCTCTCGGAGGACAGCCAGTTGGAACGGGCGTTGTGGGGCAGTCTGATCGTGGACGAAAATACGCTTTCCACCAACATCCCGGGTATTTTTGCCGGCGGGGATTTCACCACGGGACCCACCTACGTCATCCGGGCCATAGCCTCGGGCAGAAGGGCGGCCTTGTCCGTAGACAGGTATTTGAGAGGAGAAAAAGGCAGTCTTACCATCCTGGATGAAAAGACCCGTCTTGCCGAAGAGTCAAAACTTGCTCTGGACGATGAGTCGGGAGAAGCGCGTCCCAGGGAGTCGGTGGAACTGGCAGATCCTGAAGAAAGGGCAAGGGATTTCAGAGAAGTGGAAAAGGGTTTCCTTGAGTCCCAGGCACGGCAGGAGGCCACCAGGTGTTTGAGGTGCGACCTTGAAAAGGACAGGAGAGAGGCATGATCAGATCCATAACCAGACAGAAATCTGAAGAGGAGATCGACAGGCTCCTTTCAGGATCGCAAAGGATCTTTGTGATAGGCTGCGGGACGTGCGTGACCCTGACCCACACGGGCGGGATGCCTGAGGTGGAAAGCATGAAAGAAAAGCTTTCTATAAAGGGGAAACTGGTTACAGGGATAACCGTTCTGCCTGTGGCCTGTGACCACATGACCGGTGAGTTTCTTGCGAAATACGCGGGGCAGATGGACCAGGCAGACGCCCTTCTGATCATGACCTGTGCCTTCGGAGTCCAGACCATAGCCAGGCAATTGAAGAAAATGGTGGTTCCCG
>CAYOIU010000070.1:0-14695 GCA_964404085.1 uncultured Desulfobacteraceae bacterium
CCAAGGTCCTCACTTTTTCGTCCATTATCAAACACGATCTCTTTCCCCTGCCCGCGCTTCTGACCGATTTGCTTGCCCTTGGAAGCAGGAGCCTTGGGTGTCCCGTGGAAATAGAATTCTCCGTAAACTTGCGATCGGAAAAGGGCCGGAAAGGTGATTTATTTTTTCTCCAGGTAAGACCCATGGCCTCTGATGCGGAACGTTTCGATGTGCACATCACCGAAACGGAGCTGGAAAGCGCCCTCTGTCGCTCCACCCAGGCACTGGGTCATGGGATCAGGGAGAATATCAGAGATGTCGTCTACGTCAAACCCGACGATTTCAAGGCGGAATCCACCATGGAGATAGCAAGGGAGGTTGGAAGGATCAATGCCGATCTGGTATCTCAGGAGCGCCCCTATCTCCTGATCGGTCCCGGGAGATGGGGCTCGGCAGACCGCTGGTTGGGCATACCCGTTCAGTGGAAAGATATCTCGGCGGTGGGTGCGATTATTGAACTCAGGAATGAGAAAATGAAGGCCGATCCGTCGCAGGGATCTCATTTTTTTCTGAACATCACTTCGCTCGGGATCCACTATATCACCGTCACGGAGGGTTCAGGGGATTTCCTGGACTGGTCATGGCTCCATGGCCAGGAAGTCATTAAAGAGACGACCTTCTTGAGACACGTGCGTCCGGAAAAAACATTGACTGTCAAAATAGATAGTAGTAGATCTCTGTGTGCAATAATCACCGGCGGTTCCCATGCACCCGTGGATGAATTATCCCAGAGTTGTCATTGGTGGCTCGGGAGGTAAGAGTGGCAAGTGATTAGGGTTTTCAAAAGGTATAAAAAATTGATGTAGTCAATCGGAGGAGAAAAAGCATGTCAGAGATAATGGAAGTCATAGGATCACGGGATCCCGATCAAAAAGAGTTTCACCAGGCGGTTCAAGAGGTTCTCGAATCCATCCAGCCGGTCCTGGACAGAAATCCGCAATACCGGAAGATGGCGGTCATGGAAAGGATTGTGGAACCGGAAAGGGTCATCCTGTTCCGGGTGCCCTGGATGGATGACCAGGGCCAGGTAAGGGTCAATCGGGGTTTCAGGATAGAGATGAACAGTGCCATCGGCCCCTACAAGGGCGGATTGCGCCTTCATCCTTCCGTCAACCTCAGTATCCTCAAATTCCTGGCCTTTGAGCAGGTCTTCAAGAACGCTTTGACGACCCTTCCTATGGGGGGCGGCAAGGGCGGGTCCGATTTTGATCCAAAGGGAAAATCCGATGACGAGGTCATGCGGTTCTGCCAGTCTTTTATGATGGAACTCTTCCGGCACATCGGTCCGGACACGGATGTCCCCGCCGGTGACATAGGCGTGGGTGCCAGGGAAATAGGTTTTCTGTTCGGAATGTACAAGAAACTGAGGAATGAATTCACCGGTATTCTCACGGGCAAAAGCCTTGGCTGGGGAGGGAGCCTGATCCGTCCCGAGGCGACCGGGTATGGCTGCGTCTATTTTGCCGCCGAGATGCTGGGGGTCAGTAGTGATAACCTCGATGGCAAGATCTGCCTTGTTTCCGGGGCGGGAAATGTGGCCCAGTATGCCATAGAAAAGATCATCGAACTGGGCGGCAAAGTGATCACGGTTTCTGATTCGTCCGGATATATCCTCGATGAAGAAGGCATAGATGGGGAGAAGCTGGCCTATGTCAAAAGACTCAAAAATGTCAAACGTGGCAGGATAAGGGAATACGCGGAAAAGTATCCGGAAGCCGTCTACACGGAAGTGGATTTGTCACTGGACTACAACCCCCTGTGGGATCACAAAGCCGACTGTGCCTTCCCCTGCGCGACACAGAATGAGATCAACGAAAAGGATGCCCTCCACCTGGTGAAAAATGGTGTGAGCTTGGTCTGCGAAGGGTCCAATATGCCTTCGACGCCGGATGCCATCCACGTCTTTCTGGACAACAAAGTCCGCTACGCCCCAGGAAAGGCCTCAAATGCCGGTGGGGTCGCCGTTTCCGGGCTTGAGATGGCCCAGAACAGTATGAGATTGAGCTGGCCGCGGGAAGAAGTGGATCAGCGGCTTCAGCACATCATGAAAAGCATCCATCAGACCTGCCTGGATGTATCCACAGAGTATGGAGAGCCGGGGAATTACATGGCCGGGGCCAACATCGCAGGGTTCGTCAAGGTGGTGGACGCCATGCTGGACCAGGGGCTCGTGTAGACGGAGAACAGGGTGAAAATGGGCCGGAGCAAGAAAGCGAAAGACGAAAAAACGTTGTTCGTTCAGAGGGAATGGTGCAAGGGATGCGGGATCTGTGTGGCTTTCTGCCCTGAAGATGCCCTGGATCTGGACAGGGAAGGAAAGGCCAGGTGGGCCCATCCGGGCCAATGCAGCAGGTGTGGCCTCTGTGAACTGCGATGTCCTGATCTGGCCATAGAACTGCTTTGAGGGGAAAACCTGTGGTGCAAAAGGCAAGATTTATACAGGGTAACGAGGCTGTCGCAGAAGGGGCCATCTACGCGGGATTGGGATTTTATGCGGGATACCCCATTACTCCGTCAACGGAGATTGCCGAAATTCTGTCTGAAAGGCTCCCGGTGCTGGGGAAAACCTTTATCCAGATGGAGGACGAGCTTTCGTCCATGTGCGCGATCCTAGGCGCTTCTCTGACGGGACAGAAGGTCATGACCGCCACCAGCGGCCCCGGGTTTTCTTTGATGCAGGAGGCCATCGGATATGCCGTTATGGCTGAGGTCCCTTCGGTAGTGGTCAATATGCAGCGGGGGGGGCCAAGTACCGGCCTCCCCACGTCTGTGGCCCAGGGAGACGTGATGCAGGCCAGGTGGGGAACCCATGGCGATCATTCGATCATAGCGCTTACCGCGTCCAATCTGCAGGATGCCTTTTTGATGACCGTGGAGGCCTTCAACCTGGCGGAGACATTTCGCACGCCCGTCATCCTGTTGTTTGACGAGGTCCTGGCGCACATGCGTGAAAAGGTGGTGATCCCTGGACCGGATGAGATCGAGGTGGTTGAACGACTCCAGACGTCGGTTCCCAAGGGAACAAACTACCACCCCTATCTTGCCCGGGAGGACGGTCGCCTTCCCATGAGCGACTTCGGCGGGGAACACAGGTACAATGTCACCGGTCTGGTTCACGACATGTGGGGGTTCCCATCCACCGACCCGAAAGTGGCCTATGATCTCCTCCACCATCTGGTAGACAAACTGGAAAACCGGGCGGAGTCCATCGCCTACTACAAGGAGCATTACCTGGAGGATGCCGAAACGCTCCTGCTTTCTTACGGGAGTCCGGCGAGGAGCGCACTCCACCTGGTGGAAGAGCGACGCAGGCGGGGGGCGAAACTGGGTCTTCTGGAACTTCAGGCTCTGTGGCCCTTTCCTAAAGGTGTTGTCCGGAAGAAATGCCAGGGACGCGAACACGTGATGGTGGTTGAAATGAACCGTGGACAGATCTGCGAGGAAGTCATGAAGGCCGTAGCGGAACCGGAAAAGGTGTTCTTGTCCAATCGGTTCGATGGGACCTTTATTTCCCCTGCGGACATATTACAATCACTCAACATGATCAAGGGTAAAGGGGTTTAACGTGGTCGTCAAAGACTACCTGCGTCAACGGTTTTTTCCGCATCTCTGGTGCCCGGGTTGCGGTCACGGCATCGTCATGTCCAGCATGATCCGGGCTATCGATCGCCTCGGGTTGAAGAAGAACGAGATCGTCGTGGTCGCCGGTATAGGGTGTTCCTCACGCATGCCGGGTTACGTGGATTTTCACACCATGCATACCCTGCACGGCAGGGCCCTCGCGTTTGCTACCGGGGTCAAGATGGGAAGGCCTGATCTGAAGGTTATTGTGCCCATGGGTGACGGCGATGCGCTGGCCATAGGCGGGAACCATCTCATCCATGCGGCCCGCAGGAACCTGGATCTGACGGCCATCATCATGGACAACCGCATTTACGGCATGACAGGGGGACAGTTTTCTCCCATGACGCCCTTTGGGGAAAAGGGGACAACGGCCCCTTACGGCAATATCGATCATGCCTTTGATATCGTGAATCTGGTGAAGGGCGCAGGGGCATCTTTTGTCGCCAGAACAACCACCTATCACGCACAGGAGATGATCGGGATTCTGGCGAAGGCTATCGAGCACAAAGGGTTTTCCGTGGTGGAGGTCATGTCCCAGTGTCCCACCTACTACGGCCGAAAAAACCGGCTTGGCAGCGCCATAGAAATGATGTCGCAATATAAAGACCAGACGGCACCCATAGGGTCCAAGAAAGCCAGGGAAAACCCTGAACTCATTGAGCGCGGAATCTTTGTGGAAGAGGAGCGCCCCGAATACTCTCAGGCCTATAAGGGCCTGGTGGATCAGTACCGGATCTCAACAGATGTGGCGGACACAGGCGAAACGACATGACGACGGATTCGAATATGCCAGGAACATTGCCGACATCACTTGACGACCACGATCGGGCCGGTCTTTCGGAGAGGTGGCCGGCAATGGAAACGAAGCGCATCGTTATGACCGGCTCCGGTGGCCAGGGAGTCATTACGGCGGCTATCATCCTTGCCGAGGCCGCGGCCATTTATGAGGATATGAATGCGGTTCAGACCCAGGCCTACGGCCCCGAGGCCCGTGGCGGCGCAACCAGGACGGATGTGGTGATTTCCCATGATCCCATCCGGTACCCCAAGGTGATCAATCCCCACCTGCTGGTCTGCCTGACCCAGGAAGCGTACAATAAATATTCCGGAATCATCAGGCCGGGAGGTCTCCTGCTGACCGATACGGAGTTCGTAACCCTTGAACGCAGGATCGATGCCAAACAGGTGGAGCTGGGCATGTACCGGGCCGTTCTGGATGAGATCGGCAAGCCCATCGTGTTCAACATCTGCATGCTGGGGGCGCTGATCGGGCTGACCGGCCTGATCCAGACGAAATCCATCCTCGCGGTACTGGAAGGGCGAATCAATCCAGGCTTTCTCGAAATGAACAGGAAAGCCCTGCAACTGGGCCTGCGACTCGCAGAAAATCAGGGGTGATGGACACAATTCGTATTCTGATTTGTTTCGGATTTCGATATTAGAATTTCGGATTTGAATTCCTTTACCCTAGCCCGTATTCCTTGATCTTGGCGATAAGGATCGGACGACTGATCTCCAGGATTTTCGAGGCGTGTGTCCGGTTGCCCCCGGTTATTTTGAGGGCCTTCCCAATGAGTTCGCGTTCCAGCTGTTTGGAGGCCTTCTTGATAGAAAGGGTGTCTTCAGGTGCCAGACCTGGAGGGGTTCTTGCGGAGTCGGTCAGGGTGGCGGGGAGTTCCTGCGGGGTGATCCAACTGCCTTTGGCAAGGAGAGCAGCCCTCTCCATGACATTTTCCAGTTCTCTCACATTTCCAGGCCAGGGATGTTCCATCAGTATGGGCATGGCCTCAGAAGAGAGCCCTTCGATCCCCTTGCCCAGTTTCTTGTTGAAGAGGTCAATGAAGTAGCCCACGAGAAGGGGGATATCCCCACGTCTTTCCCTCAGGGGCGGCAGGTGTATGGCCATCACGTTGATGCGGTAGAACAGGTCTTCGCGGAACCTGCCGGCTTCAACCTCTTCGCTCAGATTCCTTGCCGTTGCAGCAATGATTCTCACGTCGATCTTTTTGGACCCCACGTCACCCAGCGGGGTGATTTCTTCTTCCTGCAGGACCCGGAGCAACTTCACCTGCAGGGGTAGCGGGAGTTCTCCTATTTCATCCAGGAAAAGGGTCCCCTTGTGTGCCTCTTCAAAGCGACCCGGTTTGTTCTTCAGGGCGTCGGTAAAGGCGCCTTTCTTGTAACCGAAAAGCTCGCTTTCCAGAAGATTCTGCGGGATGCCGCCGCAATTGATACTCACCAGAGGTGCAGGTGCCCGGCTGCTGCTCGTATGTATGGCTCTGGCTATCAGTTCCTTGCCGGTACCGCTCTCTCCGGTGATCAGGATGGTGGTCTTGTGATCCGCCACGGTCTTTACAAGATCGAAGACCTTGGCCATAGATTCGCTTCGGGCGATGATGTTCCCGAAGGAATATTTCTGTTCGATCTTTCTGATCTGGTTTTTGAGCCGGACGTTTTCCTCTTTGAGCCGTTCCCTTTCTTCGGCCTTTTTCAGCGTGAGGAGGACTTCGTCCACCTTGAAAGGCTTGGAGATGTAGTCATAGGCCCCCTTCTTGATGGCATCGAGGGCGGTTTCCACAGTGCCGTAAGCGGACATCATGATGTAGGTCTTTTCGGGGAAAGAGACAATTGCTTTTTCCAGAAAGGCCATCCCATCCATTTCGGGCATTCGGATATCGCAGAGAACAAAGTCAAAATCGCCCCCTGCCATTTTTTCAAGAGCTTCCATACCGTTGGCTGCACTGGCGATGTCATAGCCCTGCTTGCCAAGCATGGTCTCGAGCATGTGCCGCATGTTCTTCTCGTCGTCAATGATCAAGACCCGTTTCTGAGACATGAATTTCCTCCTTCTACATAGAGAGGCATCTCGATGGTCATGATTGTGCCGGCTCCCCGGTTGTTTTCGACCCGGATGGTCCCCCCCAGATTTCGGATGATGGTGTGAGACACGGAAAGGCCGAGCCCGGTCCCTTTTCCCGGAGGCTTCGTGGTGTAAAAGGGGTCGAAGATCCTTCCCAGGTCCTCTTCAGGTATACCGGAACCCGTATCTTTGAATCGTATCTGAACCCTGTCCGAGGTGTTGGAAGTTTCAATGGTCAATCGCTTTTCTTGCGACATGGCATCCACCGCGTTCATCATAATGTTGAGCAATACCTGTTGAACCTGATTGGGGTCAGCCCATATGGTGTCCTGAGAGGCATCGAAGGCCATGTCCACCTGGACGTCCGACATGAGGGGCTGGGGTGTCAGGATTCGGACGGTCGCCCCCAACAGTTCGTGCAGCCCTACCCTGACAGGTTCTCCGCCTGCGGGTCTTGAAAAGTCCAGAAGTTGCCGGATAATGTCATTGATCCTGGTGACTTCCGACTCGGCACGCTCAAGAAAATCCGCCCTTTCGTCAGGGGAGAGATCGCCCCCCTTCAGGAGATCCAGATAGCCGAGAATAATGCCCATGGGGTTGCCTATCTCATGGGCAACCCCTGTGGCAAGTCGCCCCACGGAAGCCAGTTTCTCTGACATAATCAGTTCTTCCTGGGTCCTTCTTATCTCTGCATTAGCCTGTTCAAGCGAAGTGATGTGCGCTTGGAGTTCCTTCTTGTTCTCATCCAATCGCGCGAGCATAAGGTTGAGCGACCGGTTGAGCTGCCCAATCACGTTTTTCCCGGCGTCAGGGAAGAGAGGCAGGGACTCGCCTTCCTCAAATGTCTCGGTGAGGCGAAGCAGCCTGTTGACGGGATTGACGACCGTTCGAGACAGGAGGTAAAGCCCCACACTGATAAGGACCAGTGTATTCAACAGGATGTAGATGAGAACGAGCTTCTCCGACCTCCTTATCTTCCGGTAAATGGGTCGCAGATCGCTCCAGACTGCAATACTGCCCAGGAGACGCTTCTTCTCAACCACAGGGGTAGTGATCATCACCTTGTCGTGGGCGGGCCACAATACTCCCCAGACCTGACCGGAAAAACGCACTGCTGTCTGTCTGGTGATCAGGGAATGGCGGGCCTGGGCAAGACCCATTTTTCTCTCCTCACCATCGGACCGGCTTGTGAAAAGAGCGATGCCCTGTTGGTTAACGAGGGCGGCCCCTTCAAACCCGGCCCTCTGAATCAGGGTGAGGATTTCCCGCTTTCTCGAGGTAAGGGAAGGGAAGCCATAGGCTTTGCCCCCGGGCCGCATCAAAGTATCTTCGACCGTCTGCCGAAGGCTTCGGGAAAGCAGATCTCCCATTTGCAACTTCCCCTGGATCAGATCGCGTTCTTCAAACTTGAGCATCACGATGCTGATCAAAAGCATTGCCGCCACGATAAGAAGCGTCAGGTGAGCAAGAATATTCATTCGTAGGCTGTTGCCTGGAAATCTCAAAGCAGGGTCCTCACTAAAACCGGGCTAAAAAAACAACTGCCAATACCACCTTGCAAGTTGAGGGCCGAAAAAGAAGTAGGTCATTGCGCCCAGAGAGAGAAACGGTCCAAAAGGAATCCGTACGCGGTATCCCTTTCCAGCCATGAGAAGGGCCCCTCCACCAATGAGGATCCCCGAGAGGGAAGAAAGCAGAACGATAAAGGGGAGTGATTGCCAGCCCATCCATGCGCCAAGCATGGCCAGGAGCTTTACATCGCCGCCGCCCATTCCATCCCTCCCCGTCACTTTTTTGAAGACGACGGCGACGAGATAGAGCAGTCCTCCGCCCCCCAGGGCGCCGATCAAGGAATCTATCCAATGGACGTGCCCTGGCAAAAAGGATAGGCCTATCCCCACGACAATTCCCGGAATGGAAAGGATATCGGGTATAATTTGGTGTTGGAGATCGATAAAACTGATCACCACGAGGGACATGACGAATAAATAAAACATGAAATATTGATAACTGAGTCCATATCTGATAAACAGGGCCATGCTCAGCAGACCTGAAAGGAGTTCAACAAGCGGATAGCGAATGGAAATGTGTTCATGGCAGAACCTGCATCTGCCGAGTAAAAAGAGGTAGCTCAGCACGGGAATATTGTCATAGAATCTGATCTTCCGGTCGCAATTCGGACAGCTTGAAGGGGGAAAAATAATGGATTTTTTGATGGGAATTCGGTAGATACAGACGTTCAGGAAGCTTCCAAATAAGAGACCGAGAAGGATTGAAAAAAGGATCATGACCGCCATCACATTCATTGAAGCTCCCCAGGAAGTAGAGAATGGATAATCACAAATCGGACCCCCGGTCCCGAAAAAAAGCCCAAGTCTTTTCAATCAATCCGGATAACCCCCAGCAGCGTCTGATTTCACGGGTCGCAGAGGCACTGGAGAACGGCGGGCTGATCGCCTATCCCACCGATACGTTTTACGGTATCGGTTGCGACTTGTACAACAAAAAAGCGATTCAGCAGATCTACAGGCTCAAGAACCGCCCACTCAAAAAGCCATTTTCCTTTATATGCGACAGCCTGAAAGGCATAAGTCTCTATGCCAAGGTTTCCAATTACGCCTATAAGACCATGAAAAGCCTCCTGCCAGGGCCGTACACCTTTGTCCTCGAAGGGACCAAACTCGTACCGAAAATCATGCTGACCAAGCGAAAGACTGTGGGTATCAGGGTCCCGGACAATCGGATTTCCCTTGCCATCGTGACGGCCCTTGGAAGGCCCATCATTAGCACCAGCGCCGGTTTCAACGAACCCCATGCCATCAATGAGGCCTATGGGTTTTTTGTCGATATCATTATTGATGGAGGTGTGGTTGACCCGGATCCGTCAAGCGTGGTTTCTCTGATCAATGACAAACCCGAGGTGATCAGGAAAGGGAAGGGGGATGTGGATCGTTTTATCTGAGAGCAGGATTGAAGCTGCTCTGCCAGGTGTACTCCACTCTTGTTTGTGTCTTCTGCAGCCATTTCACGATCGACTTTGAAGCCGAGTCGAAAATGAGATCCCAGAAATTCATTCCGCGTTTCTTGGGGTATACCAGCGTCACATCTCCCTTGATCCCTGTCATCTTCTTGGCCAATTCGACAGCATCCTGAAAATTGCCCAGGGAGTCCACCAACCCCAACGCTTTGGCCCGCTCGCCGGAGAAAACACGTCCGTCGGCGATTTTTTCCACTTCTTCCTTTGAGAGATGTCTACCCCTGGCAACGGCCCGCACAAATTGCTGCTGTGTATCGGTGATGACCCGGTTGAGGATTTGCTTGTCCCGCTCGGTCAGTTTTCTTTGGGGAGAACCCATATCCTTAAATTCGCCGCTCTTCAGCACATCGACGCTTACGCCAATTTTGTTCAGGAGTTCTTTTAGATGGACGAACTCCATGATGACCCCGATACTGCCGGTTATCGTTCCCGGGTTGGCAACGATCTTGTCAGCAGCGGCGGCGATGTAAAATCCCCCGGAGGCGGCAACGCTTCCCATGGAGACAATGACCTTCTTGGACTTCGTGGTTTTCCGTAATTCTTCATAAATTTCCTGTGAAGGCACGACCCCTCCGCCCGGAGAATCAATCCGCACAACAATGGCTTTGATGCCCTTGTCTTTCCTGAACTTGATGATTTCCGAGACGGTTGGGTGGGAATTCAGGATGGCACCGTTGATGGTAATGACGCCGATCTTTTTCCCAAAGGCTATATGGGAAGCAGGAGCAAGGGTCCTGACAACGATAAAGGAGAGGGTCCCCAGCAACAGTGCAACGGCCGCAATGATGACAAAGACCGTCAGTACGGTGCGTTTTTTTTTGGCCATTACTTACTCTGTGCCGGACCTGCGCCGGAGGGGCTGCGGGCGGCACGGTAGCCGGGGGTTACCGAGGACCTCTTGAACATGAGAATCAATCTTTCTCGTCTTCTTTGTCAGCCGGTTCCGATTCACCAGAAGGGCTTTCAACGGCTTCCATTGCGGCATCTGATTCCGGCTCCGGTTCAGCAGGGGCATCGTCACTGCCGTCTCCTGGTGCGCCATCCTTCTGAAGGTGCATCATCTCCTCTTTGAGGAGTTCTCCAAGGTTGGAGGTGGCCCCTGTCTTGTTGTTCAGGTAACCGGTGTAAACGGCCTTTTCAGAGGTCTCCTCCAGTTTTCTTATGGACAGGCCGATCTTTTTATCATCTCGTGATACGTTGACCACTTTGGCCTGAATGACATCATCCACCTGGAACCGCGAAAGGCTTTGGCCTTTCTTGTCCTTCGGCAGTTCAGACACGTGGATCAACCCTTCAATTCCCTCTTCCAGTTCAACGAAAATACCGAAATCCGTTACATTCGTCACAGTGCCTGTTACCCGCGTGCCCGCCTTGTATTTTCTCGGGATTTCATTCCACGGGTCTGTTGTTAACTGTTTGATGCCCAGGGAAAAACGCTCATTAGACTTATCGATATTCAAGACCACGGCCTGGACTTCCTGGCCCTTTTTGTACACTTCGGAAGGGTGTTTGATGCGCCTGGTCCAGGAGATATCGGATATATGCACCAGGCCGTCAATGCCTTCGTCGATTCCAATGAAAATCCCAAAATCCGTGATGTTCTTGATCTTGCCCTCGATGGTCGTGCCCACCGGGTATTTCTCTGAAATAATATCCCATGGGTTGGGTTCCACTTGCTTCATGCCCAGGGAAATGCGTTTGTTATTGGCGTCGATATTGAGTACGAGCACGTCAACCATCTCTTCAACGCTCAGGAGTTGGGAAGGATGACGGACCTTCCTGGTCCACGACATTTCAGAGACGTGGATGAGACCCTCCACGCCTTCTTCTATTTCTACGAAGGCACCATAATCGGTGAGGCTCACGACCTTGCCCTGAATTCGCGTGCCCATGGGGTATTTTTCTCCGGCATTGCTCCACGGATCAGGAGTCAACTGCTTGATCCCGAGAGAAACCCGTTCCCTCTCCCGGTCAAACTTGAGGACCTTGACGGAGATCTTGTCTCCTACCCTGTAAAGCTCTGAAGGATGTCCCACGCGCCCCCAGGACATATCCGTGATATGCACGAGGCCGTCAATGCCTCCCAGGTCAATAAAGAGCCCGTAATCTGTTATATTCTTGACAGTCCCTTCAAGCGTTGCGTCCTCCTCGAGGATTTTCAGGGTCGCCTCCCTCAGCGTCATTCGCTCGGCCTCCAGAATGGCCCTTCGTGACAGGACGATGTTCCCCCTTCGCTTGTTATACTTGACGATCTTGAATTCCTGCTCGGTCCCCACCAGTCCATCCATGTCCCTTATCGGCCGCAGATCCACCTGGGAACCGGGCAAAAAGGCCTGTAGGCCGATGTCAACGGAAAGCCCCCCCTTTACCCGGGAGATGATCTTACCAACTATGGTCTGGTCTTGTTCGTAGACCTTTTTGATTTCGTCCCAGACCTTGATCTTGGCCGCCTTTTCCTTGGAGAGGATGATCAGCCCTTCTTCGTCTTCTTTTCGTTCCAAAAGGACGTCGACCTTATCACCGACTTTCGCAGTCAGGCCTCCATTTCCGTCATAGAATTCCTCTATGCGAATTTGCCCCTCCGATTTATATCCAATGTCCACAAGGACAAATTCTTTGTCCACCTGAACGATCTCCCCGGTGACAACCTCGCCTTCCTGAATGCTCTTAAGGCTTTCCTCGTAGAGTTCCATGAAGCTGCTGGCTTCATTGGACCCCCCTTCATCCTGGGTAAGTTCGCCTTCTGAATCCCCTAATGATTTTGTTTCATTAGGAAAATCAGGTGTTGTAATGTCACCTGTGTTCGTTTTTTCTTCAATAATTTCGTCTGTTCCTTTTCCCATTAACCCTAACACCCCCTGCGCATATTTGCCTCACGATGAGGCTTAACCTCTGATTACTAGCAAAGTATTTAAAGAAATACAACTTTTTTATGGAAGGCTCGTCTCTTCTCACTTGAGAATCGTCACAGGTCTTCTTTCAGGTGGGCCAGGATTGCGCGGACCACCTGATCCTGTGTGAGCTTTGTGGTATCAATGAGGATGGCATCCTCCGCCGCTTTCAGAGGTGCCAGCATTCTGGTCTTGTCCTGCTCGTCCCGTTTCAGCATTGCAGCCTTCACTTCTTCTTCGGCAATGCTCTCACCGCGGCCCTTGCGTTCCAGGTATCTTCTTCTGGTGCGTTCATCCAGGCTGGCCGTCAGAAAGAACTTGTGCCGGGCGTGGGGAAAGACGACAGTCCCCATATCCCTTCCCTCTGCCACCAAATTGGTTCCTTTCGCCATGCGTCTCTGAAGTTCGGTCATGGCTTCTCTGACTTCCCCCAAAGCCGAAACAGTGGAAGAGCGCATATCCATTTCGGGCCGGCGTATGGCAAGGCTGATATCCTCTTCATCGAGGAGGAGTTTGAGATCGCCCCCTTCGCGATGGAATTTCAAGGCCATGTTGCGGCAGAGTTCCCCCAGTCGTGTACCCTGATCCAGAGGTATGTCATTTCGGTCTGCGGCCAATGCCACCGCACGGTACATTGCCCCCGTGTCAAGGTACAGATAATGGAGTTTCGCAGCCACCAGCTTGCTGATGGTGCTTTTCCCTGACCCCGCCGGCCCATCAATGGTAATGACGTTACCCACGGGATGGCACCTCGTTGTCAAGAAGGCTTTGCACGGTCCTGATGAATCGTTCGTTTTCTTCCGGAAGCCCCACGTTGATACGGATGTATTCCGGCAGAGCGTAACTTTCCATTGAACGGACGATGACGCCTTTGTGAAGGAGTTTTTCGTAGGTGTGTCTGCCCCCTGAGGGCACTCTGATCAAGAAAAAGTTGGTTTGTGTCGGAACATATTCAAGGCCCATGCGGTCCAGGTGGTCCTGAAGGTAGGCCAGACCCTCTCGAACCGTATCCAGGGTCCGGTTTACAAAGTCCATGTCGTCCAGGGCGGCGGTGGCTGCCGCCTGTGCCAGGGCGTTCGCGTTGAAAGGTTGCCTGACCCGGTTGATGTAGTCCGCAATCTTGGCCGAGGTGAATCCGTAGCCTATCCTCAAGCCGGCCAGCCCGTAGAGCTTGGAAAAGGTTCTCAATACGACGATGCCGGGATGTCTATCCAGCAATTGGAGACCGTTGGCGCAATCGGGGTCCGTAACGAACTCGATGTAGGCCTCATCCAGGGCCACAATGACATCCCTTGGCACGGCATCCAGAAAAAGCTCCAGCTCTCTCGCACCCAGGATGGAACCCGTGGGGTTGTTGGGATTGTTCACGAAGATAATTTTCGTCCTGGGGGTTAAGGCGTCCAGCATACCCCTGAGATTGATTCTAAACTGCTCGAGCGGTACCGAAAGGATCCGGCCCCCGGCCCCTTTGACGATTTTTTCGTAGACCAGAAAGGTGGGAAAGGCCTGGATGACTTCCTCTTCAGGTTCAAGAAATGTGCGGATGATCAATTCGATGATCTCGTTTGAGCCGTTTCCAAGGAGTATCCAGTCCGGAGAAAGGCCGAACTTCGCACTCAATTTGGATTTCAGGTAGTATCCACTGCCGTCGGGATAGCGGTTGAGGGTTCCCAGTTTTCGGCGAATGGCATCAACAGCACGGGGTGAAGGCCCGAGAGGGTTTTCGTTGGAAGCGAGTTTGATGGACCCCTGAATGCCCAGATCCCGCTCCAGTTCTTCAATGGGCTTCCCCGGAGGGTACGGGACGAGGTCTTCAATTCCCCGGCGGGCCATTTTTTTCATCCTGATTCTCCTGATACTTTATTGATGAAGATCCCAGAGCAGTCGAGCAGTAGTGCGAAAGAATCTTCGGTCCCTGTAAATAGGCAATCGGGTTATAACGCAATGCCGGTGAAAAGTAAACATTCCTATATCGCATTTCTCTTGACTTCATTTTCGTGATGGATTATTTTGACATACTTGTGAGATAACCACCTTTTATTACTCTATATCGAAAAAGAGGGAGGACATGAACAAATCACAGCTCATAGAGGCTCTTGCAAAGGCGGAAGACCTGCCGTTGAAAAAGGCGGAAGATGTGGTGAACACGGTTTTCGGAGATATGGAAGACGCCCTTGCCCGTGGCGAACGTGTTGAGATCAGGGGGCTTGGCAGCTTCAAGATCAAGGGATACGATGGCTACAA
>CAYOIU010000071.1:0-14610 GCA_964404085.1 uncultured Desulfobacteraceae bacterium
TGCTCTATGACGAAGACGTGCGCTTCACGCGCCCCATGAAGCGGGTTGGTCCCAGAGGTGCCGGTGAATTTATGGATATTTCCTGGCAGGAGGCTATCGACATACTGAGCACCCGGATATCGACTCTGCGTTCCCAGGGAAAGGCGGAGGCCCTGGCCGCTGTGGACGGTCATTTCACCGGATCTTCCATGTCGGTTATGATAAAACGTCTCATGAAGGCCGTCGGCAGCCCGAACTATGTCAGGGTTCCTTCCATCCAAGACACCTATTCCATGGCCAACAGGCTCATGCTCGGCAGCGATGGTCCAATGGCCTATGACCTGGAGAACGCAGACTATGTCCTCAGTTTCGGGAGCGGACTCCTCGAGGGATGGGCAGGTCCCGGTAGGGTCATCAACGCCTGGAGCATCCTCAGGGAAAAGGCCCTCAGGAAAGAAGCAAAGGTTGTCCAGATCGAATCCCGTGCATCCAACACCGCCTCCAAGGCGGACCAGTGGGTGGCCGTCCGGCCGGGGACCGAGGCTGCCCTGGCCCTCGGGATGGCACACGTCCTCATCAAGGAAGGGCTGTTTCATACAGGATTCGTCCAGGACCACACCTTCGGTTTTGAAGACTGGCGTTCCTCGGATGGCAAGGACCACATGGGCTTTAAGACCCTGGTGATGGATCAATACGGGCCGGCACAGGTGGAAGAGATCACCGGCCTGAGAGGGTCTGAGATTCTCTCCCTGGCTTTGGAGTTTGCCAAAGCCAAGGCACCTGTCGCCCTTTCCGGAAAGGGAAAAGGCACCCTGAACGGAAGCCTGTACGAATACATGTCGATCATGGCCCTAAATGCTCTCGCCGGCAACATCAACCAGCCCGGCGGTGTCGTTGTAAGCCCGCCTTTGCCCCTCACCCCGCTGCCGGAACTTGAGCTTGATGCTGTCGCGCGTCAGGGAATAAAAAGACCCCGTTTTGACGGTGCGGGAGGGCCCGCATATCCATTTACAAAAGGCATCATCGACAACTTGGCCGCAGTCATCAACAGAGGCCCGACTTCACCGGTGGACACCTTACTCGTCTTCGCGTCCAATCCCGCCTTTACCCTGCCCGATGGGGAAAACTTTTACAAAGCCCTCAAGAAAATCCCCTTTATCGTGAGCTTCTCCCCTTTCCGTGATGAAACGGCCAATATGGCAGATCTTGTGCTCCCCGATCACACCTATCTGGAAAAAATGGATGATGTGGTCTGGCCTGCCGCTTTGCAATACCCCCTCTACGGCCTGTCGCAGCCGGTGGTCGAGCCACTGTATGACACCAGGAATTCCGGAGACGTCATTCTTCAGGTGGCCGCAAAAATGGGGGGAGGCATCGGAGAATCATTCCCCTGGGAAGGCTATGAAGACGTGCTCAAGACCAGGGCAAAGGGACTTTACGAATCAGGCCCGGGCCTCATCCGGTACGATGCGAGCGTTCCTGTTTGGGAAAGCGTCGGAAAAAACGCGAGCTTGAAGTCGGACTACAAGGACTTTGATGAGATGTGGGAGGGGCTGAAATCCAACGGTCTCTGGTTCCGGCCTTCTCATTCGTTTAAAAACCTGGAAAAGCTCTTCAAGACTCCGACGGGCAAATTCGAGTTCTACAGCACCCAGGTGGAACTTGCGGTATACGAGAACAGTGGAAAGGGCTCCGGGGAAAAGGCACTCGAAAAAATGGGGGTACAGGCCCGGGGAGATGAGGCCCTCATGCCCCATTATGAAAACCCGGCGGTCCAAGAAAAGACCAAAGCCTATCCGCTTCAACTGGTTCCCTATGAGATGATCAATCTTGCCGACTCCTGGATTCCAAGCCCCCCTTTCCTTCAGAAGACCTGGTTTGATAACCAGCTTCGAAAGAACGAGTCCTTTGCCGAAATAAACCCCAAAACCGCAACCGAATATGGCCTTAAAGGAGGCGACCGGATCCTGATCAAATCCCCTTCCGGGGAGGTGCGGGCCCGGCTGACCCTCTTTGAAGGGGCCATGCCGGGCATCGTCTATATGCCCCTCGGCTTGGGCCATACGGCCTACGATGAATTCCTCAAGGAAAAAGGTGTCAATCCCAACCGGATTGTCCGCGCCGGAAAAGATCCCCTGTCCGGTCTCCCGGTATGGTGGAATACCCCCGTTCGGATAACCAAAGTCTAAAGATGGTGAGGTAAATTTATGGAAGAAAAACAGGGCCATGATAACCGATATGGAATGGTCATCGATGTGGACAAGTGCACCGGTTGTGGGACCTGTATGATTGCGTGTGCAGCGGAAAACAATGTCTCCACCAGACCGGATGAATCGGACATACAACGCAGCCTCACCTGGATGCGATTGTATAAGATTACAAACGGAAAGCCTTTTCCCCACACTGAGGTCAGCTATTTCCCCAGGCCTTGTATGCATTGCGAGCATCACACGCCCTGTGTCTCCGTGTGCCCTCCCACCGCCACGGAACTGGATCTCCACACGGGGATCGTGAGCCAGATCTATACCCGCTGCATTGGCTGCCGGTACTGCATTGCGGCGTGTCCCTATCATGCCAGGACTTTCAACTGGTGGGATGCCTATTTTCCGAAGGGAAAAGGTCTGGAGAAGTACCTCTCCCCGGAAGTGTCACCCCGCATGCGCGGCGTGGTAGAAAAGTGCACCTTCTGTCACCACCGTTTAATGCGGGCCAAGACCCTTGCATATGCCGAAGACAGGCGTGAGCTTGAGGAAGACGAATACATTACTGCCTGCACCGAGGCCTGCCCGGCCCAGGCCATTACTTTCGGTGATCTGAACAATCCCGATCACCGGGTTTCAAAACTCAGCAAGAGCCGTTACGCTTTTCGACTTCTGGAACGGTTGGGAACGGAACCAAAGGTCTATTACCTTTCCCAAAAAGACTGGATACGAAAAATGGCGGATAATTATCGCCCGGGTGAATTCAAGCCCGTAACAAGCGCAACCGGTTAGGAAGCCGGGACAACAGATTGCAAAACTCTCCCAGGAGGACAGATTGATGGATTCGCCATTGATACCGGAAGGAGTCAAGAGATGCTCGCCCAAGGCCTTTTTCTTTTGGACGCTGCCTTGGGTTGGACTATTGCTTTGGGGAGGAATTTCGGCTGGCTTGTGCCTTTGGAAGGGCCTTAACCAGACCAATATGAGCGATTACTTTGCCTTTGCCCTCTGGATCGTTTTCGATCTCGCCATCATCGCTCTTGGAGCGGGTGCTTTTTTTACGGGATTCCTCACCTATATTATCGGCAGGAAAGAGCTGAAAAATGTGATCAACGCCGCCGTTGTCATAGGATTTATCTGTTACTCCGGCGCCGTTGCCATGCTGGGCATCGATATCGGTCAACCCATCCGGGGTTGGTTCATTTTCTGGCACGCAAATATCCACTCCATGCTTGTGGAGGTGTCCTTCTGTATCACCTGTTATCTTGGAGTTCTGGCCGTCGAATACGTTCCCATTATCCTGGAAAACCGCCAAATCGAAAAGGTTCGGGAACTTCGGCTTTTCGGCCATAATCTCCATGAAATCATGGCCCTCTTTGCCGCGACAGGAACGTTTCTGTCCTTTTTCCATCAGGGCTCCTTGGGAGGGCTCTTTGGAGTCATGTATGCCAGACCCTTCGCCTTCAGGGAAGGCTTTTACATCTGGCCCTGGACCTTTTTCCTGTTCATTCTCTCTGCCATCGCCGCCGGGCCGTCTTTTACCATCCTGTGCACCAAGTTGACCGAAAAACTGTCCCGCAAGAAACTCGTGCCTGACGATGCCGTCCAGTTGCTCGCCAAGATTTCCGGGTGGCTCTTGGCCTCCTATATGGTCTTGAAGATTGCAGACACCCTTGGCTGGATTTACGGGGTGGCCCCCAAGGCCGGCCTCTCATTCATGGATTTTTACCGGCAGGGGCCTTACGGCGTTTGGCTGGTGGTCTGTGAGATTGTTGTGTTTGGAGTGGTACCGGCCATTATTCTCATGACGCCCCAGGCCAGGAAAAGCGAGGGCTGGCTCATCACAGGGTGTTTGATGAATTGCACGGGAATCGTCCTGAACCGTTTTGTCTTCACTGTGGTGACCCTTGCCATTCCCGTGATGCCTTTTGATCACTTTGTAAGCTATCTGCCGACCTGGCAGGAATGGGGCATTGCCCTTGCCGTTGTAGGTTATGGCTTCTTACTTTTCTCCTTGTCCTACCGATATCTTCCCATGTTTCCCAAGGAGATTGAGCTGAATCCTGCAACGGAATAGTAAAACGCTGAAAGGAGGACAACAATGCTTCCGTTTTCTTTTGAATGGGCATGGAATGTTGGTCATTTCATCTTTTTTGGATTTCTATATCTTGCCCTGACGGTGGTGGGATGTGGGCTGGTTTTTGCAGGAATCAAAACCGCCTTACAACTCATGGGATTTATGCGAGAGCGTCATTTCTGAGCTTCAATGCCAGGTGGATAAATCGTCTCTTCCGGGCCCGGGCCTTAAACGGTTCTCCGGGCCCTTTTCTTTCACTCCATGACACAACGGTTTTTGGATATGAAGCGTATCAAAGCAGTCATCTTCGACTGTGACGGTGTCCTTTTCGACTCCCATAAGGCCAATACAGCGTACTACAATCACATTCTTTCACACTTCCATTTGCCCCCCATGAAACCGGCTGAAGAGGCCTTTGTCCACATGCACACGGCGGACGAATCCGTTCGCCACATCTTTAGGGATACGGGTTACGAAAGCCAGGCCCAGGCCTATCGTGCGAAGATGGACTACGCCCCCTTCATAGAGGGCATGATCGTGGAACCCGGGCTCATCCCGCTGCTCAAAGCGCTCAAGGACCGATTCGGCCTTGCCGTAGCCACCAACCGGAGCAATACCATTTGGGAGGTCATTCGGAAATATGGACTTGACGCCTTTTTCCATATCGTTGTTTCGTCCCTGGATGTTCTACATGCCAAACCCCACCCGGAATGTATCCACAAAATTCTCTCCTTTTTTCACATTTCTTCGCGGGAAGCCCTATATGTGGGGGATTCCCTTGTCGATCAGGAAACCGCGAGGGCGGCGGAGGTCTTTTTCATCGCATACAAGAATCCGCGATTGGATGCAGACGTGCACGTGTCAGAGCTCATGGAAATCGCAGATTTGCTGGGCATCGAACGAAAAGGCTAACGAATCTTTTCGAGAAGCTCATTTGCTTCCTCTGCGAAGGGGCCTTCAGGTGCCAGCCGAATCGTTTCTTCCAGCTCCTGCCGTGCTTTCTTGAAGTCCTTCTGTTCGAGGTAAAGCTTCCCAAGGTGAAAGCGGGGGGCGGGATACCCGGGGTCATACCGGACGGCTTTCTTAAAGGCCTTTTCAGCCTCCGTCAAATTTCTGACGGCCTCGTAAGCAGTCCCGAGATTGTTCCAGCAGAGGCTGTAATCCGGTGCGAAAAACAAGGCCTGCCGGTAGCTTTCGATGGCCTTCCTGTATTCCCTTTTTTGAAAATAGGCCCGGCCCAGGTTGTTGTACGCGAAATGAGGGGTTTTGTAGGTAAGGGTCTCAGCGGCCTTCCTGAAGCATGGGATGGCCAGATCCCAGCGTTCGAGCAGCAGGTACAATGTGCCCAGATTGTTCCATGCTTCCGGGAAGTCGGGCTCCAGTTCGAGGGCTTTTTTGAAATGTTTCAGGGCGGGAGCATAATGCTTCAGATCCCTGTAAACCAGGGCCAGTTGCTGTTGTATTCTACCGTTTTCAGGATCCAGTCGCGCGGCCTCGAGCAGGTGCTTGAGGCCCGCCCTGGCCTGATTCTGTTGAACGAGGGATATGCCGAGGGCTGCCTCGGCCCGGGCTTTTTTCCCGGTGAGTTCGTGATTATTTCCTGCGCAGCCGGAAAAGAGCAAGAGCACGCAAAGGAAAACCAGCAAGACCCCACCATGTGACAGAGAGGTCCTTGCATGCTTTTTCGTCATCCGGCATATCACAGCTTGCTCGGGGTCGAAACCACCGTGGGTGTCAGGAATATGAGCAGTTCGCTTCTGGCATCGGTTTTGCTTCTCGTCTTGAAAAGCCAGCCCAGAATGGGCATGTTCCTGAGCCAGGGGGTCCCTTCCTCCGTGGCGCTCTTGTCCTCTTTATAGATACCGCCGATGACCACGGTGTCTCCGGAGGCGATCATCATCTCGGTCTGGGCGTTCTTGGTGTTGATGGGAACGTTGTCTCCCCTCGCGTTGGCATAGTCCGGAAAATCATCGGACACATCGATGTTCATGATGACCATGTCGTTGGGCGTTATCCTCGGCGTGACTTCAAGTTTCAGGGTTGCATCCACCTGTTGGTATGTCTTGTTTCCATTGGAATCCGTACCGGACGGCAGCACGATCTTGGTGCCCTGTTTGATGCTCGCCTTCACCGTATCCCGTGTGATGATCTTGGGTGCTGAAAGGGTCTTGACGTCCCCCTCGGTTTCTGCAAACGCGATCTGTGCATTGAGGAGTTTCGTTGCAGCCGTGTTGACGAAATTGATCCCCAGAGTGGTTGCGGTGGGTATGGTGAAATTGGTGGAAAAATTGTAATCATAGGTCCCGTTGTCCGTCCCCCCCCATGGATTGTGTTGTGTCTGGTAGTTGCCTCCCCAATTGACTCCGAGTTCGCGGCTGAAACTGGTCCGGGCCTCCACGATTCTTGCCTCGATCATGACCTGCTTGATGGGCCGGTCCTGTCTCAATCTCAATTTTCTTGCAGCGGCGATATTCGACGCGATGTCCGTCATGATAATGGTCTTGTTCGCCTTGTCGACGGAGAGCTTTCCTCTGGGTCCCTTCACATTTTCATCGATCAAGGCCTTGATGTTTTCCACGTCGACGTAGTTTACGGTCAGATATTCGGTTACGAGCGGTTCGGCTGCCTTTTCCGCTTTTTCGGCATCCAGCCGTTTTTTCCTTTCAGCCTCCTCCTGTTCCTGTTTCTGTTTCTCCGTCGCCTCTATCTGGGCAATCTTTTTCTTGGTGGTTATCCAGATGACATTGCCTTCGCGGCGTTTCCCCAGGTCGTTGTTTGCGAGGACAAGATCCAGGGCCTGATCCCAGGGGACTTTTCTGAGCCGCATGGAGACGTTTCCCTTGACTTCGGGACCCCAGATAATATTGAGATTGCTCACCTCTCCGATGAGTCTCAGGATATTCGTTACATCTGCATTGACAAAATCCATGGTCATGGGGGCTCCGGTGTATTTTCTCCTGACCATCCACTTTCTCCGGGGGTTCCTGATCGTCTTGGACGTCTTTTTCACAGCGGGAGAGCCGGACGCCGAAGATTGGACGGTTGATTCCGCCACCGTGATGGGAACCAGCCTCTTCTCAGGCGGCTTTACCCGGGTCTTGCCAAAATCGATGAAGATCCCCGTGTCGCTCTGATCGATGTGAAAAGGAACCATTTCCCGCAACAGGATATCGAGGGCGACACGCTTTTCCTCAAGAAACGCGTTTGCCTTGACACGATCAACGGCTCCATCGAAATAGGAGGAATCCAGCCGCCTCATCAGGAGAGGCGGGATGCTGGCTTCCGCCAGATTCAGACGGATCGACTTGGGCCCGGTCCTTTCCAGGCCGTATTGCCCCTTCCGACTGGTGGTGATGCTCAGACGTGACTTCCCCTGAGGCAACCTGGTAAAATCCACCCCCAGGATCTGAGTCAAGTCCTCTTTACCGGCCTTAAAGAAGATTCTGGGTTTCTTTTCGCTTGTATTTGCATTTTCGTCTTCAGTGCCCGCACCAAGTGTTGCAGGTGTTTTCTCCGCACCTGCTTGTTGCGTCTTATCCGCAACCTCGTTGTTTTTCAGAGACAGGAAGAGTCCATTTCCTTTTCTTTCGACCTGGTAGTCCAGCTTTCTGGCCAGGAAAACAACAACTCGCGTCATATTTGCCTTTGAGCGGTCTCTTTCCACGGAGACCCGATCCACATTACCATCCTTGGCCTGTTTCGTTCCGAGGGTCCGGGTTTCAGCGCCGCCTTCCACATCCATGACAATCCTCTCCGGGTCAAGGAGTTTAAAGGCCGTATAAGGGATCATCCGGCTGCACAGGAGTTCAACAACCGTTTCGTTGGCATCTATTGATCGGACATTCACCGTCTCCAGAATCGCAGGCGCCGTTTTTGCGCTCTTGTCTACCTGTTTTGGGGTGGATGCACAACCATAAAGCCCCGTGAACAGGACCCCGGCCACATAGACGATTTGCAGGAGCTTACGTTTCCTTTTTGACGCGTTGCACATGAGTGATCTCCCTTATACCTGATGGAATCGCAAGAAGTCCGGTCCCCAGGACTTTTTGCTGACGGAAACCGAAAAGTGCGATTTTCGGGTTCCTTACAGATCAACGGGTTGCACAGCACCCCATTAATCTGCGCGCCCTTCCATGGACGCGATGATGACATTCGATGAAGTCATCCTACCTGTTCTTCAACAAAACTTCTCCAGCCACTACTCTGATAATTTCAGGATCCTACTTTTTACCGGGCAGCCTTTTGACCACCTCTTGGGTCTTCACCTTTCCCAAAAAATCCCTGTGTTTTTCCCGGATAACCACTTCTCCTTCTCGAATCTCACGAACGACGCCCTCGTTGGTCCCGATCAAGGTTCCCTTGCGGATCACATGTCCCAGGCCCTTGGCGTCTCGAACCATGGCCCAGTTGCCTTTCTTGTTCAGGATGGTGGCTATCAAGTCCAGCTGAGAAAGATCCAGTGTCTCCAGATACGTTCTCGGCCTCTTCTTCTTTTTCTCTACAGCTTCCTCAATGGACAAAAACGATTTGAAGGGATCTGTTTTCCCCTTGGCACTAAGCAACGTTTTCCCCTTTGAAACCGTTCCTTGCGCGTCTCCTGCCAGGGATACATCTTTCAGGCTTCGGGGGGGCTTATAGACCATTTTGCTGACGCCCCAGGCCTCCATACTGAGGAAGAAGAGCCAAGCACATACTGCCGCCACGACAAGACTATTTTTTCTTTTTCGCCCCGGACGTTGCATTCGTCGTTCCTTTGAATCGATAGGTCATTGCGCTGCACGTTGTAATCAATGTTGTGGAAAGCGGTTTTTCGGGTTTCATGGAAACATCGAGGATATTGACAATACGTTCCATCCTGCCGACTTTATCGAAAAAAGAGGCAACATTATGGTACGTGCCGCTAACCTTGATAGCCACAGGAATTTCAATGTAGAAATTTTTGACCCTTTCTTTTTTCGGACTGAACAGGAGAAATTCCAGCTGGGAATCCGTTCCGAGCTGCGTGATCGTCCTCAACAAGGAAGGAATTTCTCTCTTGTTGGGCAAAAGTTTCAGGGCCTCTTGGAATTGGGCCTTTACCTGCGCCTGCTCCGCCTCAAACTTCTTCAGGTTCCTCGCCCGAATCCTGGCCTGAACCAGTCGCTGGTTCAGGGTTGCGATCTCTTTCTTGGTTTGGGCAATCTCCTGCGTTTTCGGAAGAACCACAAACCAAATAAACAGGCCGCCCAAAAGGACGATGGTCCCTACCAGGATCAGGACCCTGTAGGCCATCTTCATTTTTTCAATTTTTTCAAAAAACGGGCTTTTTTCCATGCCCAGCAAATCCTCTGCTTAGGTGAGTTCTACCTTTGCTGTTTATCCGCCGGTCTTGTTCGCCGGAACCTTTTTCTTGAATGAATAGGTCTTGCAATCGAGATCGAAGTCGACCACATTGAGCTTGTATTTTGCCAAATATTTCAGGCTGGTGCTCCTGAGGTCGACGGTCGTTATGTGTTCCGCATTTTCCAAGCTCGTCATGAAGAGGGCCACCGTCTCATTATCCATGGCCGTGCCCCGAAGCATCAGGGTGCCCTGCTTTTCATCCAGCGACCTGAGCCACAATCGATTTTTTGGTATCGCCTCGGCTATTTCATTGAGCAGGAGCACGGGCCCTGTCTTCTTTTTTTCAAGATCACGGATCACATTCAATTTGGAGCGAATTTCACGAATCTGTTTTTTCAAGAGATTGATCTTTTTGGTGGTCTGGGCGTAAGTTGCCAGCTGTTTCCTTGCCGTTTCTTCATCCGCCCTGAGCTTGGACAACCGACTGTTGAGTTGCAAAAAGACAAAGGACATGACAGCAAAGACAAAGACCAGCGTCAAGACATAGATGCTGATCTGGCGCTTGATATTTTCCTTTTTCCTTGCCGCTCTGAAAGGGAGAAGATTGATTCTAATCATTTGTCACCGATGCTTCTTAGGGCCAGACCTACCGCTACTCCAGCCTGGGCTGCCATATAGCTTAGGTATTTTGAATCAAAAGCCTTTTCGTTGACGATCAGGCTTGCGAAAGGATTCAATTCTTCCACAGGAAGACTGGTTTCCAATTCGAGGTATTTTGAAAATCCAGGTACCCTGGAGGATCCGCCGCTTAACAGTATTTTTTCTATATTTTCCTCTGGATATGTGGTAGCCAGGAAATCGAGAGCCCGCTTTATCTCCTGGGCCCACTCTGACAGGACTGAAGTAAAGATCTCTTCCAGAGGTGTCTTGCCATCTTCCAGTTTCTTGCCCCCCAGTTTGATCTTCTCTGCCTCTTCAAAGTCCACATCGAACTCTGACATGATGGCTTCAGTAATCTGGTTTCCTCCATAGGAAGAATCCCTGCTGAATATGGATGCGCCGCTCTTGATCGCGTTGATGCCCAGCTCTTCTGCACCGACATTGACCAGTGCATAACAACCTTCCGGTTCACTGGCACTGACTTCAAATGCATTCTGAAGGGCAAAGGCGTCCACATCCAGGACCGACGGATTGAGGCCGGAAAGCTGAAGAAGGGCCACGTAATCCTCAACAATTTCTTTTTTGGCTGCCACCAGCATGACTTCCATCTGGTGGGATTTTTCCTTCTCACCCTCCTTGTCTTGCCCGGTTTGGTCACCGGCGCTCAGAATGTCATAGTCCAGATTGACATCGTTTATATCAAAGGGTATATACTGCTCGGCCTCACTCTGAATGGTCTTTTCCAGTTCCGATTCGTTTCGATCGCTTATCGCGATCTTCTTGACGATGACCGAATATCCTGAAATGGAGGTGGCCACGTCCCTGTTCTTTACCTTCAAATTCCGAAAGAGGGTCTTGATGGCGGAAGAGACGATTTCCATTTCCTTGATCGTTCCCTCCACAATGGCATCCCGTGGTAATCCAATGATCCCAAAGTTTTTCAGGATTCTGCCTCTTTTACCGTGATCTATTTCAACCAGCTTAACAGCCCTTGAGCCGATATCCAGACCAATCAATTGATTTTTCTTGGGCACCGCCATTATAATCTTTTCTCTAATTTTCCGGGAAGATCTTTTCCTTATTCGTTAGCTTGTAACCGAGCGCAAGGATGATTTTTCTCTTGGTTTCCACCCGGCAGGACATCCCCTTTTCAACCCGATCAATGGTTAAAGGGGAAACGCCCGCCTTTCGAGCCAATTCCGCCTTGCTCATAAGGAGTTCTTCCCTGATGTCTTTTACCAGGTTTTGACCCAATGTACCCTCCTGCATATCTTTTCCTATAAACCTCTCAAGGGAGATGAGTCATAATCATGCATATGTAACTATATTTGTCAACTATATTTTATGAATTATTTTCATTTTGCATAATTTATAATCATATGGCATTCACATTTCCTTGTGAATACCATATGTTGGGCTTTTTTCTTTTTTGGTCTCTTTTTTCTTCAAACGACCCTTTGTGCTGCCTTGCTCATAGATTATCGGCACGAGGCAGATTTTTCTTTACAAACTTCTTCTTTCGGGATTAAATCCATTCAAAAATCGGGCCAATTGTCTCCGGCTTGATTGAAAACAGAGAAAGCATCGGCCGGCACCCACCCGAGAATACCACGTTGGGGACCGGCACGTTTTCTATCCGGAATAGAAAATTCGCGTACAGAAACCGTGGAGGGCCCTTTTGGAAAATCCAGTTGTCCAGGAAAAACTAAAGAAAAAAAGTGTATTCAGGGAATATGCCGAAGCCGCGATCATCGCGATTATTCTGGCGCTTTTCATACGAACCTTTGTCGTGCAGGCCTTTAAAATTCCCTCGGGGTCCATGGAGCCGACGCTTCTGGTGGGGGATCACATCCTTGTGAACAAATTCATCTATGGTGTCAAGATCCCCTTCTTGAGAAAAACCCTGATTCCCATTCAAAAACCGGAACGGAATGACGTTGTCGTCTTTATCTATCCCATGGACCCGAGTAAGGATTTCATCAAGCGGGTCATCGGCATTCCAGGTGACACCATCGAAATCCTGGGCAGATCCATCACTATCAACGGCAAACCTTTTGTCGACAAACACGGCGTCTACACCGGTGGGCTTCAGGTAAACGGTCATTTCGGTCCGGTTACCGTGCCCAAGGACCATCTTTTTGTCATGGGAGACAACAGGGATCACAGCTACGACAGTCGATTCTGGGGTTTCGTGCCCCTTGAATCAGTGAAAGGGGAGGCCTTTATCGTCTACTGGTCCTGGCCCCACTGGAAGCGTTTCCTCCATATTATCGGCTAAGACGATATCGGGAGGAAGTGAACGGACGCACGTAGTCAACTGCTCGCCCTGTTTTCATACAAACGCAGCCCCCTTGAAACGGCCTTGATAATCTTGGGGTCCCTTGAAAATTTTTCCAAGAATTTTGAATGGACCCACTTTACCAGGGCAGCATCTGATCCTGCACGGGGATTTCCCTTTACTATCTGTGCACAATAGTCTACAATTACATAATGATATTGAACATTATTGTCCGCATCCCTTACGATCCTGTCATATATGCCCACTGGTCCCAGGATTTCAACTGCTATGGAGAGTTCTTCCCGCAACTCTCGGTGTAAGGCCTGGACCACCGTCTCTCCCAGTTCCACCAACCCGCCCGGTAGGCTCCATTCCCCTTTGCCGGGGTGCTTCCCCCGCTTCACCAGGAGCACCCGCTCATCCCGCAGGACAACGGCCGCCACCCCCACGAGAGGGTGTTCAGGATATTCTCTTTTGATCATATGGGACTCTTGCTGCGTGCTTGACACGTCCGGACATAAGGATTAACATACCACGCCGATCTTATGATAATTGCAAGTTAATTTCAACGCTGCAACACACCAAACCAAGGAGAAAACCCATGAGCAAGACAACAAAAACCCTTGAGGGAAATGAAGCGGCTGCGCATGTGGCCTATGCCATGAGCGATGTGGCTGCCATTTACCCCATCACCCCTTCCAGCACCATGGGGGAATATTGTGATGAATGGGCCGCCCATGGCCGAAAAAACATCTTCGGTCAGGTCCTGAAGGTCTCTGAGATGCAATCGGAGGCGGGAGCGGCTGGTGCCGTTCATGGTTCCCTGGCGGCCGGGGCCCTTTCCACCACCTTTACGGCCTCACAGGGGTTGCTTTTAATGATTCCCAATATGTACAAAATAGCCGGCGAAATCATTCCCGTCGTGTTTCACGTATCTGCCAGGGCCGTTGCCAGCCATGCCCTGTCCATCTTCGGCGATCACTCGGATATCAACGCCGTCAGGCAGACCGGGTTTTCCCTCCTTGCCTCCGCTTCCGTCCAGGAAATCATGGACTTTGCCCTTGTAGCGCACCTGGCAAGCATCCGTGCCAGCCTCCCGTTTGTCCACTTTTTTGACGGCTTCAGGTCATCCAACGAAATTCAAAAGATCGAGATGATCGACTATGACGACATGGCATCCCTCGTGGACTGGGAGGCCATCGACGAATTCAGAGGCCGGGCCCTGAACCCTGAATACCCGCAGCTCCGGGGCACCGCCCAGAACCCGGACATATTCTTCCAGAACCGTGAGGCCTGCAATCCCTTTTACGATCGTATCCCCCGCATTGTCCAGGAAGAAATGGAGAAGGTCTCCGACCTGGTGGGCCGCCCCTATCACCTCTTTGATTATGTGGGGGACCCTGACGCAGACAGGGTTATCGTTTCCATGGCCTCGAGCTGTGATGTGATCGAGGAAACAGTAAACTATCTGACCGGGCTCGGTGAGCGGATCGGCCTCGTAAAGGTTCGGCTCTATCTGCCCTTTTCCTCCGAACACTTCTTCCAGGTACTGCCCGCAACCGCCCAGAGAATCGTCGTGCTCGACCGTGCCAAGGCCCCGGGATCTCTGGGAGAGCCCATGTACCAGGATGTATGTACCGCCTTTCAGGAACGGAAGGAATCGCCCATTATCGTCGGAGGCCGCTATGGCCTTGGGAGCAAAGATTTCACCCCAACCATGGTCAAAGCGGTTTATGACAATCTCCGCGGCCGGGAACCGAAAAATCATTTCACGGTCGGCATAAAGGATGATATTACCTTTACGTCCCTTCCCCTGGGAGAAGAAATCGAACCGTCACCTGCAGGGACGGTGAGGTGCAAGTTTTGGGGGCTGGGTGCAGACGGTACCGTGGGGGCAAACAAGAACGCCATCAAGATTATCGGGGAAAATACCGATATGTTTGCCCAGGCCTATTTCGCGTATGACGCGAAAAAATCCGGCGGCATTACCATGTCCCATCTCCGGTTCTCTCCCCACCGAATCCAATCGCCCTATCTTTTGACCGAATCCGACTTCATTGCCTGCCATAATCCCCATTTCGTGGACCAGTACC
>CAYOIU010000072.1:0-14459 GCA_964404085.1 uncultured Desulfobacteraceae bacterium
ACAACTGATAGAGTCCGACCTTATCAGGATCGGTCTCTATCCTTTAAGGTTATGCGTCCTCCATATTGGTTAAGGCTTTGTAGAACAGTACGCGATCCTCACCCTCACCGTCATAACCTTCGAAAACCGAAATTCCGTCTATGATTTTTTTGCTATCCTCTGCGACAAAACCTAGACTGCTATGGAACGCTATTGAGTCCTTATTAACCGGTGAGGTAACACATCGAACTGTGTTGCAACCCAAATCTAATACAGTCGTGACAAATTTTTCATATAAAGCTGTCGCCAAACCAGATTTTCGGAAATTTGGGTCTACACCGACGAAATGAATATACGCTTCGTCCGGAGAAGTTAGGGAATCGTTGACTACTTTGATGATCGGCTGATAGTCAGACGATTCAGCATGGCGGATAAGGAGTTCGTTCATTTGCTCATATTCCTAATTTGCAACATAGTGCATAATGCGGCGTTGACCGATAGCTTTCCAGACTAAAATACGATATTGATAAATTGAACGCAACAAATAAATTTATGACAAGTAAGCTTGTATGTGATTGTTTCTGTTGAGCATCATAACTGTTGGACTAAACAATAGCTTTCACCTTGGGTACCGGATAGGAATGGATGATCTCCTGCAAACGCATCATTCTTGAAAAACCCAAGGATTAATGAGATAGTAACCCTTCCGGCTCGGAAGCGGTTTGAGGAAAAATATATCGTTTGGATCCAGAGGAGGATTGTATGACCACCAGCCACGGGTTCCGTCTTCTAAAGGAACAGGAGATTCAGGAATACAACATCAAGGGCAGGCTTTATGCCCACGCCAAAACGGGAACAGAACTCCTTTCCCTCTCCGGTGACGATGAAAACAAGGTCTTCGGCATCACGTTTCGTACACCCCCGACCGACTCAACCGGTGTGGCCCACATCCTGGAGCATTCGGTCCTCTGTGGCTCCAGAAAATACCCGGTAAAGGAGCCGTTTGTGGAGCTTCTGAAAGGGTCTTTACAGACCTTTCTGAACGCCTTTACCTATCCCGACAGGACCTGCTACCCCGTGGCCAGTCAAAACCTCCAGGACTTCTACAACCTGATCGATGTCTATTTGGACGCTGTTTTCTACCCGCGCCTGACCCGCCTTATTTTTGAGCAGGAAGGCTGGCATTACGAGCTGAACGAACCCGAAGAGCCCCTGACCTACAAGGGCGTCGTTTTCAATGAAATGAAAGGGGCCTATTCCTCACCTGACCAGGTACTTTCGGAATATGTCCTGGAATCCCTTTTCCCCGACAACCCTTACGGTTTTGATTCGGGCGGCGACCCCAAGGTCATCCCCACACTCACCTTCGAGCAGTTCAAGGCCTTTCATGAGCAGTACTATCACCCATCCAATGCCCGGGTCTATTTCTACGGCGATGACGATCCGGAGGAAAGGCTCAGGATCATGGACGGCTGGTTGGGTGAATTCGAACCCAGGGAAGTGCATTCGGAGGTCCCTGTCCAGCCGGTGTTTCAGCGGCCCAAGCGCTTGACCCGTCGTTTCATGTCCCCTGAAGGGGAAGAGGGGAAATCCCGCGGCATGGCCACCGTCAACTGGGTCCTGGGAGAAACCGATGAAGTGGATCGGAATTATGCCTTTCGCATCCTGGGCTACATCCTCCTGGGGATGCCCGGATCGCCCCTTAGAAAGGCCCTGATCGATTCGGGCCTGGGCGAAGACCTGGCGGGTGAGGGGTTGGGGAATGAACTGCTCCAGACCTATTTTTCAACCGGCCTCAAGGGGATCGACGCTGGGGACAGCAAGAAAGTGGAAAAGATCATCCTGAAGACCCTCGAGGGACTCGTGGAAAAGGGAATCGATCCCCGGACGGTGAAAGCCGCCATGAACACCGTGGAATTCGCCTTGCGCGAAAACAACACGGGTCAGTTCCCCAGGGGACTCTCTCTGATGCTCAGGGCCCTGACGTCGTGGCTTTACGGGTCGGATCCCTTCGCCATTTTGCGCTTTGAACGTCCTCTGGAAAACATCCGTTCCCAATTGAAAAACAACCCGCATTTTTTTGAATCCCAGATCAGAGACCTTTTACTGGAAAATCCGCACCGAATGACCCTTATTCTGGAACCGGATCCTGATCTGCACCAGAAGGACATGGCCCGGGAGAAACACTCCCTGGAGGAGGTCCGCTCGGACATGGAACCTGAAGAGATTCAAAGCACCGTTGAAAACACCCGGGAACTAAAGCGGTCGCAGGGCGCCCCCGACTCCCCGGAGGCCCTGGCGACCATTCCGCGCCTGAAGCTTGAAGATATCGAAAAAGAAAATAAAATCATACCCATTGAAACCTCGACCTGTGCCGGCGTCAAACACCTCTTTCATGACCTCAACACCAATGGGATCGTCTACTTTGATCTGGGCATGGACCTTCACGGACTGCCGGAGAAGTACCTTTCTTACGTGCCGTTGTTCGGCCGCGCCTTCCTGGAGATGGGGACGGAAAAGGAAGACTTTGTAAGCCTGACACAGCGCATCGGGGAGAAGACCGGCGGCTTGACCTCCGGGCCCTTTTCGTCGGTACACAGGGACCGGGAGACCGCCGTAACCTGGCTTTTCCTGAAGGGCAGGGCGCTGGTGGCCCGGGCGGGTGATTTGATGGATATCCTTAAAGATGTCCTGCTCACAGTGCGGTTAGACAACCGGGAGCGTTTCAGACAGATGCTCCTGGAAGAAAAGGCCGGTCTGGAGCAAGGGATCGTCCCGGGCGGCCATCGGTTCGTGAACCTGAGGCTGCGCTCCCATTTCACCGAGGCCCACTGGGCTGCAGAACAGATGGGCGGCATCAGCTATCTCTTCTTTCTCAAGAAACTGATTCAACGGGTGGAAGACGACTGGCCCGGTGTCCTCCAAACCCTGGAGACCATGCGCCGGATACTGGTCAGACGACCGAACATGATCCTGAATGTGACGCTGGATGAGAAAAACGGGTTAAAAATCGAACCACTCGTAACGGAATTCCTTGAGACCCTGCCGGAATCGCCCATAAAAAGGGAACCCTGGACCAGGACGTCGCCTCCTCCATTTGAAGGGATGACCATCCCTTCCCAGATAAACTATGTGGGGAAGGGAACCAATCTTTACAGCGAAGGCTACCGGTTTCACGGATCCGCCCTCGTGATTTCCCGTTTTCTCCAGACCGGCTGGCTCTGGGAAAAGGTCAGGGTCCAGGGTGGTGCTTATGGTGCATTCTGCATGTTCGATCGTCTTTCCGGGGTCTTGAGCCTGGTCTCATACCGGGATCCCAATGTCCTGGAAACGCTTGACGCCTTCGATGCCGCCGCGCCCTTCCTGAAGAAACTCCAACTGGACGACGAGGAACGCATCAAAAGTATCATCGGGGCCGTTGGCGGGCTGGATGGGCCGCTGCTCCCGGACGCCAAAGGCCATGCCTCCATGATTCGTCATCTCTGTGGGGATTCGGATGGGGATCGACAGCGCATGCGGGAAGAACTCCTGGAAACTTCTGCAAACCATTTCAGGGACTTTGGAGGCCATCTTGAAGGGTTGACCCGGGGAGGAATGGTGAAAGTCATGGGGTCCGGTGAAACCATCGCCTCCGTCAATGAGAGCCGCCCGGACTGGCTCCAAGTAGTGAAGGTCCTTTGATGTTGCACTCTGCCGCGCTTGACACGCGAACGCGGCCCGGAAAATAGGGTTTCTTATTTCGGTGCATAGTGCTATATGAAGATGTTCGGCGTGAATTTACCGACGCCATATCCCGACCGCGCCAACTGGGAAGCAAAACCGTGGCCTCCTGCGGAGGGAGGAAACGAAGTCAACCACCATCGGCTAAAGCCGATGGCTTGAGTGGTCAAGGATTCAGGGGGTCAAGGGGTCCACTGAATGGACTCAGTAAGGCAACTTCTTTCACTTGAACCCTCGAAGCCTCGGACCCTTGAATCCTTTATCGAAATTCAGACTCAAATCTTCGCCTAAAGGCGAGGGTTTTTCTCCAATTCCCCGCATGGGGCAATAGAGAGAAGCAGATTATGGCAACCTATCGCGTGACATTTTTACCCGATGAAAAATCGGTGGAAGTTGAAGAAGGAACCCCCATCGCCGATGCGGCCAGGGCAGCCGAAGTCTTCATCAACAACCTCTGCGGCGGCGAAGGCGTATGTGGTGGGTGCAAGGTCCAGGTCACCGCGGGCGAGGCGGAGGCCGAAGAACAGGCCCGCGCGTTGCTTTCCGAAGAGGAAATAGAATCAGGATACCTGCTCGCTTGTCAGACGGAGATCCATGGGGACCTGGAAATTACCGTCCCCCCGGAATCCAGGATGGAGGATGCCAAGATCATGACCGGTGAGGCGGAAACAGCTGCCCGGGATGAGGATGACAAACCCCTGGTCCGAAAGATATTTCTCGAATTACCGGTGCCGACCCTGGAGGACAATATCGCGGATATCGAAAGGATCTCCAGGGAGTTGCGGCGAAAAATAGGGTGGCATTCCTTTGATATCCAACTGGAATGCCTCAAAGGCCTTTCTGAGAAGCTCCGCGAAAATGACTGGAAGGTGACGGTCACCGTGGCCAAAGACAAGGACCGTTATCGAATCCAGCGCATCGAGCCCCTGGACACCCGGGACCGGAATTTCGGTGTGGCCATAGACGTGGGAACCACGACTGTGGTCGCCCAGCTGGTTGACATCAATTCCATGACCGTCAAGGGTGTAGAAGGGTCCCACAACCTCCAGGCAAGTTACGGCGAAGACGTCATCTCCAGAATGGTCTACGCCTGCGGCAAAGGGGGGCTCCATCCCCTGCACGAGGCCATCGTCAAGAATATCAATCAGCTCATAGACAGGCTGGTGGAGAGCCAGGGAATATCACGGGATGATATCACCGCCGCCGTGGCCGCCGGCAATACCACCATGAGCCATTTCCTGCTGGGGCTCACGCCCTGCTCCATACGCCTTGAGCCCTACGTGCCCACAGCCGATGAATATCCTCAGATCCGCGCGGAGGAAATAGGCATTCATATCAACCCACAGGGCTTTCTTGAAACCATCCCCAGTGTCGCCTCCTATGTGGGGGGAGATATCGTGGCCGGTGTCATGTCCTGCGGCATAGCCGACCACCCGGAGGTGAAGGGCCTCATCGACATAGGGACCAACGGCGAGATCGCCATAGGGAACAATGAGTGGCTGGTCTGCTGTTCGGCCTCCGCCGGTCCCGCCTTTGAGGGCGGGGGGACACGTTGCGGCATGCGGGCCATCAAAGGCGCCATTGAGAAGATACAGATATCCGATGGCCGTATCAGTTATCAAACCATCGGTCAGGCCCCGGCAAGGGGCATCTGCGGCTCCGGGCTGATCGATTGTATCCATGAACTGGTCAGAAACGGGATTATCGGCCCGGAGGGCAAATTTCACCGCAGCCGAAAAGACGAACGATTGACCATTGAGGATGATATTCCCCAGTATACCATCGTTCCGGGAGAAGAATCGGAAACGGGCGAGCCGGTCGTCGTCACCGAATCGGATATCGACAACCTTATGAAATCCAAAGGTGCGGTCTTCGCCGCCATCAAGTCTCTGGTGGATTATATCGGTCTCTCATTTGATCAGATAGACACCTTTTACGTGGCGGGCGGGTTCGGAAACTTTCTGAACATCCCAAAGGCCATTGCCATAGGCCTTCTGCCCGACATACCCGTGGAAAAAATCAAATTTATTGGAAACAGTTCCCTGACCGGCGCCAGGCTGTCCCTCCTATCCGAAACCGCGCTTGAGAAGTGCGTCAATATTTCAAGATCCATGACCAACATCGAGCTGTCCAACTACCAGCCTTTCATGGATGAATACATCGCGGCCCTTTTTCTGCCCCACACGGACCGGAAACTCTTTCCTTCAGTTCACTACTGATCCCTTTGTAATAGGTCATCAACGTGCCCAAGGACGTGTGTCAAAGGTCCGGGGACGGACTTCTCGCAACTTTATTCCAATGGATGCCGCCCGGAAGGTTGCGGATGGCCACAAACTCAACGGGATCGAAACAGGATATCTTTTTGGCAATCGCCTGCTGAATCTTCTTGACAATCAAAATGAATATTACTAACCTCTGTATCAACTTAATATTATGGCCTTTTATCCCATGATAAAATAAGGTGGGTAAACTTAACTAACCTCTGTCGTTTCCTGTCTTCAATGCCTCACGCCCGCTCAGGACAAAGGAACACAGGGAGATTCTCCGGTTCCCCGAAACGATGAAAGGGAAATAACGGGGCAACGGAAAGAGAAATGATGAGAACGCCTAATTCAGGGAAGCAGACATGGTGACCAAACGAGCGTTTCCGCCGGGCCGCATCCGAATTGCGGACGCATTGAGATTGCTCCTGGAAAAAAAGGATTTCGGCTCCATCACCATCGCGGAAATAGCCGAGACCGCGGGTGTCACCGAGGCCCTTATTTACAAGTATTTCAAAGACAAGAGGGACCTGCTTTACCAGGTTCTCAGCGAGTACCTGGAGCACTATGAGCCTCAGATCAAGACGGATCTGGGGGGCATAAAAGGAGCCCTGAACAAGTTGAGAAAGCTCATGTGGTCACACCTGAATGTCTATGCCACGGACCGGGTGTTTGCCAAGATCCTGCTCCTGCAGGTGAGGAGCTTTTCAGATTACTATACGAGCGAGCCGTACATGCTGGTGAAAAGATACAGTGTGCTCCTGCTGGACATCATCATGGAAGGAGTGGAGAACGGTGAGATACGGGACGACATCGACCCCGGCACCATACGGCAGGTCATCATGGGGTCCATTGAACACGTCTGCCTCACCAGCATCGCATTCGACCGTGACATAGCGCCTGATGAACTGGGCGAGAGCCTTTGTGAACTGGTCTTCAAGGGAATTGAAAAGGGGGGATGAGCGGCATGGGACAGTGGATGGACGGCTATCTGCAGAAACTTTCCCAGGTACGCCGGGAAAATCTTGTGGGCGGGGGGGAGGATCGCCTCGACCTCCAGCATGCCATGGGCAAGCTCACGGCCAGGGAACGCATCACCCACCTCGTGGACCCGGGGTCCTTTCAGGAAATGGGCTCTCTTGTCAGGGATACCCGCCCACCCTTCGACGGAAAACAAAGGCCGAGCCCTTCCGACGGACTCCCCATGGGGTTTGCCATGATCAACGGCCGCCAGGTGGCCCTCTACGCCATGGATTTTACCGTCATGTCCGGCTCCATCGGTGACCAGGCCGCGTGGAAGATGGCGGATCTTGCGGAGACGGCAGGCAGAAACCGGATACCTCTCATAGGGATCATCGATTCCGCCGGAGAACGGCTCAGTATGAAGGGAGGCGATTCGGGGTTCAACGGGCTGAGCCGCCTCCTGAGAAACTATTGCCTCTATTCGGCCGTGATTCCCCGGATCACCCTACTCCTGGGTCCCTGCACGGGACTGCTTGCCAATGTACCGGTCCTGTCCGATTTTCTCATTATGCACGAGCATACCGGCTTCCTCTGGCTGGGGGGAGAGAAGCACTCGGATACGGCCGGGAACGCCGAATTCCACATGGAACAAAGCGGGCAGTGCGATCTCATCGCCCACAGTGACGAGGACGCCTTCGCCAAGGTAAAGGCCCTGCTCTCGTACCTGCCGTCCCACTGCTGGGAGACACCGCCCCGGGTGGAAACGGGCGACGATCCTGAAAGGCGGGAGGAGGCCCTTCTCGACCTCATGCCCGATAATCCGAAGTTTACCTACGACATCCACGGGATCATAGACAAGATCGTGGACAACGGTGAATTCTTCGAACTCAAAGAGGATTTCGCCCCCCACCTCGTGACGGGCCTCTGCCGGTTCGGGGGCCACGTGGCGGGGATGGTCGCCAATAACCCCGATGAACTGAGCGGCATCCTGGAACCTGATTCCTCCGACAAGTATGATCGTTTTATGAGGTTCCTGAATGCCTTTTCCATCCCCCTTATCACCCTCGTGGACACGACGGCCTTTCCCCCCGGAGATCGTTGGGAAAGGCGCGGCGTGATCAGGCACGGTGCCAAGCTGCTCCACACCTATTCCCACCTGACCTGTCCCAAGATCACCATGGTGCTGAGGCGATCTTACGGCGGCGCCAACATCGTGCTCGGCTGTTCAAAAATGTTCCCGGATTTCGTCTACGCGTGGCCCACCGCGGAGTTCGCCCCCACCGGCCCGGAGACGGTCGTGTACGCCGTCTTTCACAAGGAACTGGCAAGGGCCCGGGAAGACGGCACCTTTGAAGTTGTGTACAGCAAGCTGCTCAACACCCTCAAGGAGCAGTTCTCCGTCATGAATCTGGCCCGGTACTGGACGACCTATTACACGGCCCACGAAGTGATCGACCCAAGGGATACCCGGCCGAGGATCATCAAGGCCCTTGAGGCGGTGAGCAACAAACATGAAGAACTCCCGCGCAAGAAACGATCCATAAAGCCGGCATAACCACGATGGAGGAGTTCCCTGATGACTGATTCCATGAAAAGGGCAGTGGCAAGACTCCGGGAGATTCAGGAGAAGAACCTCCTGGGCGGGGGCCCCGCGCACATCGAACGCCAGCACGGCCGGGGAAAACTCACGGCCAGGGAGAGGATTGACTCTCTCCTTGACAAGGGGACCTTCAGTGAACTGGGCTCGTGCGTAAACACCACCGGCACCAGGATAGACGGCAGGGAATTCGACGCCCCCTGTGACGGGGCCGTGGCCGGCACCGGCAGGGTCGACGGGAGGAAGGTCGCCGTATACGCCAGTGATTTTACCGTCCTCGGGGGGTCCATCGGAACCCAGCACGGGCTCAAATTCATACGGCTCCTGGAAATGGCCGCGTCATGGAGGATTCCCATGGTGTGGCTCCTGGACTCTTCCGGGGGAAGACTCGGCTATCTGGACGTGCCCATGGCGGGTATTGACTGGTGGTTCGCACTGCAGTCCAGATATTCCGGCCTGATCCCCCAGCTGAACGTCCTGCTCGGACCCTGCATTGCGGGCCAGGCCTATTGCCCCACCCTGTGCGATTTTCTCCTCATGAGCAGGGGCACTGCTCACCTGTGGCTCGGGGGACCGAGGATGACCCGGGCCGCCACCTCGGAAAAGATCGGCGACGACGTGGGCGGGGCCGATTACCACATGATCTACAGCGGCACCTGCGACGTGGTGGGGGACAATGATGAAGAGACCATCAGGAACGCACGTGACCTCCTGGGATACCTCCCCTCCAACTGTCGGGAAAGGCCCCCCGCATGGAGGCCCTCCCATGCCCCGGACCGTGAGGCGAGTCAATTGATCCATGTGGTCCCCGATCAATATGACCGCACATACGATATGCATGAGGTCATCAGGCTGCTCGTGGATGACGGCGATTTCTTCGAGATCAAGGGTGAATACGCCACACAGCTCATCACCTGTTTCTGCCGCTTCAACGGGGAGGTGACCGGCCTGGTGGCAAACAACCCGTGCCGACCCGGAAGCATCACGGAAATCGATTCCTGCGATAAGTACTACCGCTTCCTTCAGGTACTCGACGCCTACACCATCCCCCTGGTGACCCTGGTGGACACACCGCCGGTGGTGCCGGGGGAAGAGCAGGAGGCAAAGGGGCTCCTGAGGCATCTGGGCAAGATACTGGACGCCTATGCCACGGCGACCATCCCCAAGATCACAGTCTTCCTGCGTGAGGCCTACGGGGATGCCGCGAGCCACATCATGCGGGGCGCACAGGGCATGGGGGTGGATCTCGCCTATGCCTGGCCAATCGCCAGGTTTGCGGTGGAGGCCTCCTCCGTCAACTACAGCGAAGCCTACGGCAGGGGGATCGAGGAGGATGCCCACGAGGGGTATCTCAACAGGGCCAGGGAGAAGGTCGACGTGTTCGAGGCCGCCAGGAGTTGGTCGGCCCAGGTGGTCGATGAAATCATAGAACCGAAGGACACCAGGAAAAAGATCATAGAGGCCTTGGACCTCACGAGGGACAAGCATGAACGGGTCCCCAAGAGGGCCGGGCTGCTCAATACGGCACCCACCTGATTCGGGGCCTATGGACAAGGAGGACAAAACCTTGGGCGAGACCGGGGAAAGCGGGAAATTGAGAGAAGTGCGGGCCCCCATGTCGGGCGTGTTCTACCGGAGGCCGTCCCCTGAAGACCCCCCGTATGTGGAGGTGGGGGACGTGGTGAGGAAAAAACAGGTCCTGGCGCTCCTGGAGACCATGAAGGTCTTTCAGTCCGTAAAGTCGCCTGTGGCGGGGAAAATTCTAGAAATCGCGGCGGAAAACGAGACTCCGCTCAAGGATGAGGACCTCATGTTCATCATTGAAAAGGCCTGAATCCATCCAATACCGGTTGAGAGAATCGCAAAACGGTCATCTGACTGACCCGGCGGCAAGGGGTGCACGTGGTCCCCTTGGGAAGAAACGGGAAATGAGCGTATGTTTTCCAAAATACTCATAGCCAACAGGGGTGAAATCGCCCACAGGATTATCCGTGCCTGCCGGGAAATGGGCATCAAAACGGTTGCCGTCTATTCGGAGGCGGACAAGGAGTCCCTCCACCTCAGCCTTGCCCATGAAACGCTGTGCATAGGTCCCCCCTTGAGCGCGAAAAGCTACCTGAACATGGAGGCCATCCTGGAGGCGGCCCACAAGACCGGGGCCGATGCGATCCATCCCGGTTACGGGTACCTGGCGGAAAACGAAGACTTCGCCCTCGCCTGCAGGGAAAGGGGGATTGTCTTCATCGGCCCCACCCCCGAAAACCTGCGGCTGGCCGGGGACAAGGTCGCCGCCAAGGGGGTCGTCCGGGATGCGGGTGTTCCCGTCATTCCCGGCGGTGACGCGGCCGTGGGGAACCTGGAAGAGGCCATGGCCCTGTCCCGAGATATGGGATACCCGGTGATGATCAAGTCATCGGGCGGCGGAGGGGGGCGCGGCATCAGGATCTGCCGCAGCGAGGACATCCTGGCCGAGGAATTTCCCATCGCCGGAATGGAGTCCCGGGCCGCGTTCGGGTGTGATGCCTTGTACATGGAAAAGTGCATCGCAGATCCCCGCCACATCGAATTCCAGGTGTTGGCCGACAGGTACGGCACGATCATCCACCTGGGGGAGAGGGAGTGCACCATCCAGAGGCGTTACCAGAAGCTTATAGAGGAGGCCCCTTCTCCCCGCCTCACCCAGGGCCTCCGGGACACCATGGGAAACGCGGCCGTCAAGGCGGCCCGTGCAATCGGCTATTTCAATGCCGGGACGGTGGAGTTCCTGCTGGACAGGGAAGACCGGTTCTATTTCATGGAACTCAACGCCCGTATCCAGGTGGAGCACCCCGTCACGGAACTGACAACCGGAATCGACCTCGTCAAGGAGCAGATCAGACTTGCCTCGGGAGAAAGGCTCGGGTATACCTCCGACACCGTCACCTGGAGAGGCTGCGCCATCGAGTGTCGGATCAACGCCGAGGATCCGCAAAGAGGCTTCGCCCCCTGCCCTGGAACGATCGAACGCTACGCCCCTCCCGGCGGTTTCGGGGTCAGACTGGATACCCACCTCTACCAGGGCTACAAATTGCCCGTCTTTTATGACTCTCTCATGGCAAAGCTCATTTCCTACGATCTCACCAGGGAGGGGGCCATCAATATCATGCGGCGGGCCCTTCTGGAATTTACCATTGAACCCGTCAAGACCCTCATTCCCCTCTACCTGAAAGTAATGGACGACCCGGTCTTCCGGGCCGGGGATTTTTCCACGGACTATATCGAAAAATTCGCGCCCGTGGAGCATGATGATGAAGAGGATGGCAACTGATTTCAACCCCGAGGGAGGAGATTACAGGTGGATTTTGAACTGACCGAAGAGCAGAGAATACTGAAAGAAACCATTGCCAGGTTCGTGGACAGGGATGTCATCCCCCTGGCGCCGGAGCTGGATGAGCAGGAGCGTTTTCCCCACGAGACCTTCAAGGCGATGGCCGAAATGGGCCTTTTCGGGATCACCATTCCCGAGGAATACGGCGGAAGCGGGTCCGACTTCCTCTGCTGCGTCCTGGTCATGGAGGAACTGGCCCGGGGATGCGCCTCCACCGCAAACACCTATGGCTCCCACGCCATTCTCTGCACCGAGAATATCTTCAGAAACGGGAATGAAGACCAGAGGCGCAGGTACCTCCCGGGCCTGATAGGCGGGAGAAAAATCGGGGCCATCTGCATTACGGAACCCGGGGCCGGATCGGACGCCCTCTCCATGAAGACAACGGCGGAAAAAAGAGGGGACACGTACATCCTCAACGGCACCAAGATGTTTATCACCAACGGCCCGGTGGCCGACGTGGCGGTGGTGTATGCAAAAACGGATCCCGCCGCCGGGCAGAAGGGTATTTCCGCCTTCATCGTTGAAAAGGATTTTCCGGGGTTTTCAAGGGGGAGAAGCCTGAAAAAGATGGGGGTGAGAGGCTCCCTGACCGGGGAACTGATCTTCGACGGCTGCGAGGTCCCGGCCGGGAATCTCCTGGGCGAGGAAAACAGGGGGATACGGGTCCTCATGAGCGGCCTGGACAGGGAGAGGATCCTCTATTCCATCGCGCCCATCGGGGTGGCACAGGGCGCCTTTGACCTGGCGTTCAGATACGCCACCGAACGGGTCCAGTTCGGGGCCCCCATCATCACTTTCCAGATGATGCAGGAGCTCCTCGCCGATGTGGCCACGGATATCCAGGCGGGGAGGATCCTGTCCTACTGGGCCGCGGTGAAGGCCGGTACAGGAAAAAACGTGCGGCTTGAGGCATCCTACGCCAAGCTGTTCGGCGCCAAGGTGGGTGTGGAGGCCGTGGGCAAGGCGATCCAGGTCTTCGGCGGGTACGGCTTCATCCGGGAATTTCCCATAGAGCGGATGTACAGGGACGTAAAAGGCATCGAATTCGGGGCGGGCACCAACCAGATCCAGAAACTGATCATCATGCGCGAGATGATGAAGAACATTATGCCTTCCTAGCCCGGAAACAACCCTTTTGTCTGTTTTTTGTATCAGAAGCACCTGCGACGGAAAGGGAGCAAGGCCTTGTGACCATACCAGAGGGAGGGATGACCATGGAAGAGAGGCTCTGGCACAAATCGTATGCACCGGGAGTCCCCGCGAGCGTTGATTACGAAACCATAACGCTTCACGGGGCACTGGAAAGAACAGCCAGAAAATTCCCCGATACCGTCGCGCTCATCATGATGGGGAAAAAGATCACCTACAGGGAGCTTGATTCACTGGTAAACCGTTTTGCGGGGGCCCTGGCCGACCTGGGAGTAAAGAAGGGGGACAAGGTGGCACTCCTGCTCCCGAACATGCCCCAGGTGGTTATCGCATCCTACGCGGCCTTTAAGCTCGGAGCGGTGGTTGTCATGAACAACCCGCTCTACACGGAAAGGGAGCTTGCGTATCAACTGAACGACTCCGATTCCAGGATAGCCATATGCATGGATCTCCTGGTCCCCAGGGTGCTCAAGCTGAAAGAAAAAACCGGGATAGAACAGGTCGTCGCCTGCCACATTCGCGACTATCTCCCCTTCCCCAAAAAACAGCTCTTTCCCCTGGTGAAAAAGAAGATGCACCGGAAGACCGATCCCAATGAGGGTGTCTATGACTTCCTGGACCTCATAAAGAAGTACCCGCCGGATCCGCCTGACACGCGGGTCTCTTTCCATGATCAGGCCGCCCTCCTTTACACGGGCGGCACAACAGGCCGTTCCAAGGGCGTGCTGCTCACCCATGCCAACTGCTCCATATGTGTCCAGCAGTTGAAGGCATGGATCCCGGACGCGAGGGAAGGCATTGACAGCATGCTCGGCACATTTCCCATCTTTCACATCGCCGGCTTTACCACCGGTATGAACACGTCCATATACCAGGGGCTCACCCTGATCCTCATCCCGCGGCCGGAACCGGGCGCAGTCCTCGAGATGACCAGGAAATACAAGCCCACCTGGTTCCCGTGCGTCCCCACTATTTTCGTGGGAGTCCTCGATCATCCGGACTTTCCCTCGACCGACTTTTCCTGTGTAAAGGGATGTCTGTCGGGGGCCGCACCTCTCGCTGTTGATACGATCCGCCGATGGAAGGCGGATGTGGGCGCCGACATCGTGGAGTGTTACGGCCTGACGGAGACATCCACCTTTTCCCACGCGAATCCATGGGGAGGCAAGACCAAGCCCGGGAGTGTCGGTCTGCCCGTTTCCGATACGGACTGCCGGATCGTGGACGTGGAGACCGGCACCAGGGACATGGGCCCGGGTGAACCCGGAGAAATCATCATCAAGGGACCCCAGATTACCTCCGGCTACTACAAAAAGCCGGACGAGACGGCAGAAGCCTTGCGCGAAGGATGGCTCTATACCGGGGATATCGGTTCCATGGATGAAGAGGGGTACTTTTACATCGTGGACCGGAAAAAGGA
>CAYOIU010000073.1:0-14432 GCA_964404085.1 uncultured Desulfobacteraceae bacterium
ATGCGAACCCTGTTACCCCGCATCCGCCCTCTTCCTCCCGCTTTCGATAGTCCCTGAGGCGATATCCCTTTGTGAGGAAGACCCTGGATTCTTTTATGCGCGCGATAGACAGCGTGTTTCTCATCGAGGCGTTTTGTTTCATGTCCGATCTGCCCTTGCCGCGAAGAGGCGGAAGGATTACCGCATCCTCTCTTTTATATAGTCCAGGTGCACCAAGCAGCCTGTCCTGCCCACAAGCTCCCTTATGCTCTTCATGCCCAACCGTCTCAGTATCCTGATGAGCTCCTTCCTCCAGGCCATGAAAAGATTGATAATCCGTTGCGTTCCCCAATCCAGATCAATCAATTTGGTCAATTCTGGATCGGTAGTAGCAATACCCCGCGCACAACCTCTACCGCTTTCACAGTTGTGACACCGAATACATTCTAAGGCAACCAATTCTGCCGTTCCAGTGCACACCCCATCTGCCCCCAGGGCTATAATCTTGGCCACATCATGAGGGGTTCTGATCCCACCGCTGGCAATTACCGTCATCTTGTCCCTAACCCCCTCTTCCCTTAAGAACCGATGTACCAAGGGCACGGCATATTCGATGGGCATGGCGATATTTTTTTTAGCGATATCGGGAGCAGCCCCTGTTCCTCCATAGCTTCCGTCCAGGTGGATGATATGGGTACCAGCGTAATAGCTTCCGATAGCTACCATGTCGACGTCAGTTGGTGTAGAAACCTTCACTGAAACTAACGCCTTAGGGTTGATAGCCTTTATCCAGTCCACGTGTTTCCTGTGATCCTCTACAGAATAGACGCTGTGAAACGGAAAGGGAGAGAACAGTGGGTATCCCACAACGGCCTCTCTCATGCGGGCCACGGCGGGTGTTACCTTATCGCCCAGCAGGTGACCTCCGAGCCCTGGCTTGGCCCCCTGTGCATATTTGAACTCCACTATCTTTACCCTCTGGATGGTTTCCTCCCGGACACCGAATAGGCCGGTTGCCACTTGAGTGATGACATGATCATCATAGGGCTTCAGTTCATCGGGATATCCCCCTTCACCCGTGCAGCAGAAGGTGCCCAAAGCGGTCGCGGCCCGGACACGGCTCAGCATGGTTAGAACGCTCACCGAACCAAAGGACATGCCCCCGCCGTAAAACGGGACCGGTATCCTGATGCGGTGGGCGGAATCACCCCTCCGGTTCAACTCAAGGCCCATATCCGGATTTTCAGAAGCCCCTCCGGCAACGCTGCTTCCCTCCGCCTTTGGCAGAACCAGGCGCAATTTGTCAAATCCACCGCCTGAATCACCTGTCTTATATTCCAGGCCCGCTCTGGGGACATGGCCGTTCTCCGCCATGTGCCAGGTGCTCACAAGGAGATCAGCCGTCCACCGAAAATCCCCAAGGGCCTCGAAATCCCAGTTCAGCTTGAGTGAAAGGGCATTTTCGGGGCAGGCTTTGTGGCAGGGCTCAACACAATCGGGCCCCACGCAACGGTACGGGTGCTTGACAAGCACCATTCCCATTCTCTCCACGTGAACCCCGTAAGCACATATCTCGACGCACTTGCCGCAGGCAATGCAACCATCCGTTCGATGCAACCGGTATTTCCCGATGGGGTTTCTGAATCGGGACTCTGTTTTCGCCACTTCCGGATATGCAAAATCAGTTCTGCTACTCAAGCTCATATCCCTCCTTCATCTCTCCCAGGGATCCGAACGTGCTTTCATCCAGATCCTCGAAAAACATGGCCCTTCCCGCCTCGCCGCGCAAGCGACGCGCATCCCTGATCCCCATGGCGCCCATGACCTCGAGAAGCTGGTTGTGCCAGGCACCCAGAAGATTGATACTCCTCAGGGCCACCCACTCAGGGGAAGCTTCTTCGACGCGCACCGGGCAGGAAAGCCCTTTTCGGCACCGTCCGCACATGCGGCATTCCAAGGCCACCAGGATGGGAAAATCCACAAAGACCGCGTCGGCACCGCAGATAATGGCCTTGGCCACATGCTCCGCCATGGCCAGACCCCCGCCGGCAAGGAGGGTGACTTGATCCCGCACGTTCTCCTCGATAAGTTTCAGGTGCACCGCTCTGATCCCATCCTTGAGGGGGGAAGATGGATCGTCCACAAAGGTGCCATTTCGGGTCCCTTCTATGTGGAGCACGGAAAAACCTTTTAGTGTGAGGTCAAGGGCCCTCTGTTCGATCCCCTCTTCCAGGGGCATGTTGACGACGGTTATCGTGCCTGGGCTTGCCCTTTCAACAACTTCCTGTGAAGCTCCCGCAGCCGCACCCGCTTCTATCTCCACCACCGGGTGTTGGCCGAATGACCCGGCGTCCTCAATGGCGTCCTCTTTCAAAATCGGTATGATATTCCCGGCGTAAGCATCAAGATCCGGGCCCATCTTCTCTTGGGGAACAGCCAGCAGGGTGGCCAATTGTTTCGCGGCCATGGCCCAGCCCATGATGGTCTCACCGGTGATGGACCCGAAAGAGGGAATTCGCAGCATGATGGGAAGGGGAATATTGATGATTCCGCTCACCTCCTGGTCCAGTTCGCCCTTTTCATCAAACGTGAGGTTGGCTGGTTTTTTCCCGATGTCCACCGCTGAGCTGATATATTCACGCCCGTGAATCCCGTCTCTCGTGGGGCGAACGATCTCCGACATATCCGTCCACATGGAATCGAACCCGGGACCGCTGAAAGGACCTGGGTATCCGGCCCCGGAAACAGGGATCTTTCCCGTTTCCGCCTGGTACCACAGCCTGTCGATAACATTGGGGGTCCAATATTCGTCCCCCAGGGCCTTGAATTCAGGGTTGATGGACTTGTGGATCAGCTCCTTCGGGCAGCTCTGCACACACCTGAAGCAATTCATGCACTCGTTGTCTATGGAGTCAATCATCTGGTAACCGTTCAGCCCGCGGTGATCATAAACATGATAGATGCAAAGGGTCTTCACGCACACCGCGCACTTGAGGCACCCTTCTTCCCATGCAATGACTCCCGACTGGGTAACGGGTTCAAACCGGTGAGGAAGCATCCTCGTGCGAATGACATATTTGGCCGGCATAGGAATCCCCCTATCCTTTATCCAGGGCCGGTCTCGGGTGCAGCCCGGCCTCCTCCACAATACCCGCGACAGCGTCTTCCCATTCAATTGCCATGATGTGGACACCTCTGACCCCGTCCATCTCTTTCAATCGCTCTATGGTCTCGACACAGATCCTGATACCCTCTTCCCGTTGTTTCTCCTTGGGAACGCCTTCCATCCTCTTGATCAACGCGTCGGGGATATCCATGCCGGAGACCTTGATCTTCATGTACCTGGCCATGCCGGCCGACTTGAGGGGTGTGACCCCGCCCAGGATGTAGGTCTCTTCCTTGAGGCCTCTATCACCTGCCATTTGAAGCCAGGTCTCAAATCGCTCCAGGTTGTAGATACACTGGGTCTGGATAAAATCGGCCCCTGCCCGGACCTTCTTGCCAAGCCTGATGGCCCTGAAGCCTACGGGATCTCCAAAGGGATTGGCTGCCGCTCCGATGAACAGATCGGGGGGCGCCGCCAGGGTCTCCCCGCCCAGGATGACCCCCCTGTCCCGCATCTTTCTCACCACCTCAACAAGTTGGATGGAATCGAGATCAAAGACTCCGGCCGCCTGGGGCTGATTTCCGAAACACTGGTGATCTCCCGAGAGGCACAGGACATTCCTGATGCCCAGGGCCGACGCCCCGAGGATGTCGGATTGGAGCGCGATACGATTCCGATCCCTCACCACCATCTGCAATACGGGGTCCAGCCCGGCGCCCTTCAAGAGGGCACATGCGGCAAGACTGGACATCCGGACAATGGCCGTCTGGTTGTCGGTGACATTCACCGCGTCCACGTATCCTTTCAGTTTTTCCGCCTTTTGGAGAACTACGTCCGGGTCCGCCCCTTTCGGAGGTCCGCATTCAGCGGTAACCGCAAACTCCCCTGTTTCGAGAACTTCTTTCAACCGGCTCGCATCTTTCACTTTTGCTGATCCTCCCTTATGATCTTCCGGGGGCCTCTCCCCTGTTTCAGTGACCAGTCCTTCGGCGGATAGATCATCTCCAGCCGAGCCAGCGCTCCCAACTTTTCCAGGCGGTCTATGATTAATTGCCAGGCGCAGGGGACATCGGAATCCACTTCACACTGACCATTCATGGAGCCGCCGCACGGTCCGTTGAGCAGGTGTTTGGAACAGCGGGCAAGGGGACAAACACCGCCGAAATAGTAGAGCATGCAGTCGCCGCATCCGAGGCAGGACTCCGTCCAGTATCCTTGGTCCTTGGTCTCCCCCATAAATTCCGTGTTCAGGGCGGGAATAACGGGCACCTCCGGGTACATATCCGCCACCGCCTGAACCCCGGCCCCGCATCCCAGGGACAAAACCGCGTCGTACCCGGTGATAGTTTCATCGATGAGAAGGACGAATTCCTTCACGCACTGGCGATCAACGGTCATTTCCTCAATCACCCTCTCCTCACCATCCATCTTGTCAGCCATGCGCAAAGTGGAGGCCAGCATGGCCGTCTCTTTCTGGCCGCCCGCGGCGCATTCAGCCACGCATGAAGCGCACCCCACGGCCAGTATCCGCTTGTACGGGGCGATCATCTCCCGGATCTCATCGATGGGTTTTTGTTCGGCTGTTATCATATTCCAATTCTCCTCCGGAGTTTTTAGAAAGCATCTGAAAAAGATTGTCAGGTTCGGTTCCACTTCGTCGATCATAGGCTGCCGTATGCGGCATAAATGAGCTAAACTCCATTGTGCACCGGGGACGGCGCCAACGTGGAAACCTTCTCAGACAAGCGCTCCGCCTGCAGCGCAAGTGTCTCAGGTTTTCCCTCAACTCCGACCACGATCCCAACCCTTTCCCCCTCAAGGCCGATGCCCCCGATAATTTCCCTGGTTCGCTCAACCCTTTTTTTCGCCCTCCGGTTCCCCTCAAAATACCTGCAGGCCCCCTCGGGACAGGTTATGACATAGGCGGCGTCCGCGAATTCCTCCAGGGCCTTCAGCAGGTGAACCGGTTCCAGTCTTCCGCTGCACGGAATCGGAAAGAAGCGGATCGACTCGCCATATTCCTCTTCAAGAGCCTGGCGTTCCGTTTCACCGCTTTTGGGCACATTCTGGCAGTAAAAAAGGGCGAGGGTTGGTTTTCGTTGGTCATTCATTTTCAGACTGGATCCTTTCGGGCGAGAGTTGAGGGCAAAAAAAAGACGTTTATCCCGACCCAATGGACATAAACGCCTTTGTCTTCACCCAAAGATACAATACGTTTTCGCACGCCGTTGTGCGGAATAGCCTCTTGACAGGCCCTGGATAATACCAGATTCCAGCTACCAGTCAAGTCAAAAAGTCCTCTACAATACCTCCCTTGCCCAGGCTCCCCCCCTGAGCGTCCTCCGCGGCCAGATGGCTCAGGAGATAGGTTTCATAAAGGGATCTAATCCGTCCGGTGCATGAGTTCAATTTCTCCAAAAAGGCCTCGCGGTCGCCGTCGGGACCCAATACACGTTTGGCCAGGGAGGCCAATTCGCCGGGATCTTTCGGCAGGGCGTGAACCTGCAGGTCCTCCATGATTTGCAGATAGTGCTCTGTTTTTCGCAGAAAAAGGTAACCTTCCTTCAGTTCCAGGAAGGTTGTCTCCGGGAGAAACCCGCCTTCGAAGAGCGCCTCGAGTGCCAGCAGTGTATTGCCCTGCAGCAGCGTGGGGTGATCCGGAGCATGAAAGAGCTGCATGCCCTGGACGAGGAATTCCACATCACGCAGGCCACCAATCCCGGTCTTGACATTGATAGGGGATTCCAGCCTGCTTGTGGAATGCCTTAGGGACATGTGGCGCATTCGTTCGATGGAGGCGGCGATGTCCTTTCCCGGTCTGGGACGCATCACCACGGGCCGGATCTTTTCCAGGAATTGATAGCCCAGTTGCAGGTTGCCTGCTACCGGCCTCATCTTGAGGGCGGCTTGGATCTCCCAGATGGATGCCCCGTAATGGTAATAAGTTTCCAGAGCCGAGAACTCGGGGACCAGTTCTCCGGACCGGCCGAAAGGCCTCAGTCTCAAGTCCACACGATACGCATATCCCTCCTCTGTGTGGGACGAAAGATCCAATCGGAGTCTCTCCATGACCTGGGCATAGAGTTCCTTGTAGAAGGTCCTGCCCGCGCCTTCTTCGGCATGAGTGGTCGGGTATTGCCATAAACCCAGCAAGTCAATGTCGGAGCTGTAGTTCAACTCGTTGCCCCCCAGCTTGCCCAGGGCCATAACGCAGAATCCGCTCTCCAGTCCCTCTTTTTCTATGGCCCTGTTTCCTTCTCTCAGTTCCTCCCATATCCTTTCGACAGCCACGTCGACGACGGCCTCTGCCACGCTGGAAAGCTCCTCAACCATCTGCCGTGTAGACGCTCCCAGGCAGATGTCCCTCGTCCCGATACGGAGTATCTCACGTCGCCGCAGCCTTCTGAGACTGTTGAGCCACCGGTGCTTGTCCCGGGACGTCTCGGCCGCCTCACTCAACTCTCCAGCTATCTCCCCTTTTCTTCGCGTCTTCCTCAGGATTTCGGGGATCGTCACCCATTCAAAGAATTCAGGGTTTCGGACCAGGGTGTCCGTCAGGAACTGGCTTCCGGAAAAAATTCCCAGGAGAATTTCCAGCCGCAGGGGCTGGGACAGCATCAATCCGAAATGGAATTCCGGACTCGGCAGGACCCTCGCGAATCGTTCCCAGTTATTCAAGGCCATGTCCGGGTTGGGCTGGTGCCCGAGCATATCGAATGCCAGCACGGCCAATCTGGCAAAGGTCTCCTGACGACTCCCTTTTCCTGCAAGGCTCCTGAGATTGACATAGGCCTTTTCCGGCTCCTCGAATCCAGCGTCGGAAAGAATTTTTCTCCGAAGCTCCTTCGAAATGGAGGAAGAAAGGACGATATCGGCCACGGTACCTGACATGGGTCCCGGCAACGATTCCCGTCCGAAATGGCGTTCTGCAAATGCACGAATAGAAGCCGTGTGAGCCTCAAAATCGATGCGAAGCTGCTCGGCAGGTTCCAGTGGGCTGCCCCTCCGGTAACCCATGCGGCGGGCCAGGTGTTTGTACTCCTCCGATCCGGGTTCCGGCAGGAAAAGGTCGCGTGCCGAACCCCTCAGCATCCGCATGCCATTAATCAGTTTCCTGAGGAAATGGTAGTCGGCAACCAGTCGGCCGGCCTCCTCCGGGAGCAGGATGCCTGCATCACCAAGGGCAGCCAGTGCCTCGTGCAACAAAGGTGTCCTCATGGCGGGAACATCCTTGCTGTTCACCACCTGCAGGACCTGGATACCGTATTCCAGGTCCACGAGCGCTCCGGGGCTGAACTTGGCGTTCATCCTTGCACCGGAAGCCTTCTCGTGAAATTGTTTTTTTCTCAGATCTTGCAGCTCGGCCAGGTCGATGCTGTGAGAGGCATAGACCATCTCATCCCGGAGCCGCTCAAGACGTGCCCCGAGGTCTTTGTCTCCCCCTATGGCCCGCATCCTCACCAGTGCCAGTCGTTCATAGGAGTGGGCCGGGCCTCCGGCCCCGTAATAGCGGCAAAAATTTTCAAGGCTGGTAGCCAGGGGACCCGCGTTGCCATGCGGCCGAAGGCGGAGATCAAGTCGAAAGATCCCCTCCCGCTTGGTCTCAATGAACTGGTTCACATCCCGCACAAGTCGGTCAAAAAAAACCCCATTGTCCACAGGTTCATGCCCATCGGTCTTTCCATTGTCGCCGTAAACGAAGAGCAATTCGATATCCGATGCATAACCCAGCGCCGCTCCCCCAAGTTTTCCAAGACCCAGAATGGCAAACCTGACTTTCAGCCCCGCCACGGATCTCGGTATTCCGAAACGCGCCGCCAGTTCATTGAACACGACATCCACAGAAGTCCTGACCACATTTTCCGCCAAATGGGTCAATTTATTGGACAGGACCAGGAAATCCACTCGAGGATCCAGGATATGACCCAGATCGAGGAGAAAGATCTCACGGTCTTTGAAGGCATTGAGCGCGTCGCGCTTCTCCTCCAGCGATTCCTTTCCCTCCAGGGATTGCGCCAATCTCCCCGGCATGGTCTCCACCGGTTCACTGAAGCTCTCCCCCTTCAGGTGGGGTTTAAGCATCGGCAAGAGGGATTCATACTGGAGCCTTATGAAATCCTCCCACAGGAAGTCGCTTGCCCCCAGCAAACGGGCAAGCCCCTGCAGATAACGGGGATCCGTCAGCATCTCGAGCCACTTTCCCTGCTGGGGCAGTTTCATAACATCGTCCACAAGATACTCAAAGCGTGACAAGGCCATGTGGGGATCCGGGGCCTGTGCGAGAAAATAGGTAAACTGCTTCGTCAAGAGCACTGAGAATCTTATCTTGTTCAGGGTGCGCTCATCCTGGATCTTGTTTCCCTGAAGATCGGCCAGATAAAGCCGGTCTTCGATGCGCCCATGGATGGTACGGATTCGGACCTGCTCTATGGAAATGTCAAGCAGCGAGAGGGCATTGCTCAAGGCGTAGAGAAAAGCAGGGGTGTCTTCCGAGATGACCTTCACACTCGTGAAAACGGACGTTTCATTGTCTAATTCTATTTTCAAGGGAAAGAGCACCGGCGTGGCGTCCTGGTGAAGGTGGGCCAGTCTGCTGACAACCATCTCGTTCACCTGCTGTTTTGCCCTGGTAACCGCCTGCTCACCCCCATCTTCCATAAGGGAGCATACCCGCAGCAATCTCTCCCTGAACGCTGACGTCCAGTCCTTGAAAGGAAAGGCCTCGCTTATTTTCCCTGAAAAATGGTCGATGATCCGACGCCGTCTCAAGGGATCCTTCGAATTTGAACGCCTTTTTGGACGGCGCCCCCCCCTGGGCCGGCTCCCTCGGCTCAGCACGTGACCATACGTATATATTTCCCCGGAGATAATCGAAAAGCCCATTCCCGCGAGCAGCCCGGTGATCAGGGAAAACACCGAGGGATAATCAAAACCGAGGACGGTGCAGTCGATGCTACCGTCTTTTCTCCTGACCGTAAGAATGTCGACAGGTTTTTCAGGTCGCAACAGGTAAAGTGCCTGGAGGTGTCGACAGACCTCCTTCTCAGAGAAACTGCTGAAATATCTTTCGGTCAGGCGGGAAACGTGGCCCTTGATGAAGGGCTCACTAACGTCGGGGCAGGTTTCTCTGAGTTTCTTGACGTCGGGGTTCACGTCCCGGCCTTCTCCTGATTAAGTCAATAACAGCAATCTTGATGACTTCGTAAAAAGTCATCATCGTGCCCATGGACGGGCACGCAAATCAATGGGGTGCAACGCAACCCGTTGATTTGTAAGGAAAACGAAAACCACGCTTTTCGGTTTCCGTCAGTAAAAAGTCCATGGACGGACTTTTTACGGTTACATCACTCTTGAAAGAAATGAAAAGCTCTAACCATAACAAAAAGGAGGTCCTCCGACCGTAACGGAGGGACCCCCTTTTCTATACAGCAATTATGAGAAAAAAGCTAGATGGGTTATATATCGTAATACAGTGCGAATTCCCACGGATGGGGCCGCAGTTCGATGGCCTGGACTTCATTCTCCATCTTGTAGGATATCCACGTCTCTATGACATCGGAAGTAAACACGTCCCCCTTCAACAGGTAATCGTGATCCGCCTCGAGGGCGTTCAGGGCCTCCCGCAGTGAACCGGGTGTCTGGGGGACTTTCTCCAGCTCCTCCGGCGGCAAATCATAAATGTCCTTGTCAAGGGGATCCCCCGGGTCGATCTTGTTCATGATCCCGTCGGTTGCAGCCATGAGGATGGCGGAAAAGGCCAGGTAGGGATTGCAGCTGGGATCGGGGCAACGAAACTCAAAGCGTTTGGCCTTCGTAGAGGTGGAGTAAAGGGGAATACGAATGGCCGCACTCCGGTTGCGGCTGGAATAGGCCAGATTGACCGGGGCTTCAAAGCCCGGCACGAGTCGCTTGTAGCTGTTTGTTGTTGGACTGCAAAAGGCCAACAGAGAAGGCGCATGCTTCAGGATCCCGCCTATGGCATACATGGCCATTTCCGACATCCCCGCATACCCGTCGCCTGCAAACAGATTTTCTCCCCCTTTCCAGAATGACATGTGGACATGCATGCCCGTTCCATTATCATTGAAAAGCGGTTTGGGCATAAAGGTCACCGTCTTGTTGTGCTTGTGGGCCGTATTCTTGACCACGTACTTGTATTTGAGCAGATCGTCGGCCATTTCAAGGAGCGGTGCAAAACGCATATCGATTTCCGCCTGCCCCCCGGAGGCCACTTCGTGGTGCTGGGCCTCGATGAGGATGCCGATTTTCTCGAGCGTCAGAAGCATTTCGCTGCGAATGTCCTGCTGGCTGTCTGTGGGCGGCACCGGGAAATATCCCTCTTTGTACCTGGGTTTGTAACCCAGGTTCGGCGATTCCACCCGGCCGCTGTTCCATTGGCCCTCCACAGAGTCGATGTGGTAGTAGCCTTCGTGGGCGTTCTGGTCGAAACGGATGTCATCAAAAATAAAAAATTCCGCCTCCGGCCCGAAATAGGCGATATCCGCGAGGCCCTGTCGCTTAATGAAGTTTTCCGCCTTGCGCGCTATGTTGCGGGGATCACGCGTGTAGTCCTCCCCGGTTACCGGATCACAGATATTGCAGATCATGACCAGTGTCTTGTCGGCAAAAAAGGGATCTATGAATGCGGTTTCAGGCACTGGCTTGACCAGCATGTCGGATTCATTGATCGCCTGCCATCCCCTGATGCTCGACCCGTCAAAACCGAGACCGGCTTCAAAAGTGTCCTCCTCAATCTCCCTGGCGGGAACGGAAAAGTGTTGCCAAAGCCCTGGAAAATCCATGAAACGGAGATCAACGATCTTGATGTCCTCTTTACGGATCAACTCCAACACATCTTTTTTTGTCCCTAGTTTCGTCATCTCTGCCTCCTAAGAAAATAGAATTATTCCTGTGGCGTCATCTTTGCCGAACCCTCATAGGTCTATTGAGCAAGAGACATGCCACGCTTTCTCAACTTCCATCTTTCTGAAGTCAATGGATATTTCATAGATTCTGTAACATTTTGCAACCTGTTGATTTAACAGAAATATAGCATCCCGTCTGCACTTAAGATGAAAGCAAAAAATAATACTATACCATTTTTCTCCGTTTTAAAATATTCCCCTGAACCAGGAAATTAATCTCGCTCGGGAAAACAATTTTGTATGAATAGCCCCGCTAGAAATACAAAAATGTAGAAAACAAGCAGACCCTGTGGCCCTGACCAAGTCCCTTATGTCTTCCGCTTACTGAGGCACATTGATCAAAAGCGGGATGGCCGGTGCAGTCCCAAGATATTCCCTTTCGGAAACGATTCCACCGCCCCTCCCTTTAGCAACGCAATGTTTTGCAGAAGATAGGTAAGATGGCGATAGGAATGATGGCTTCGTAAGAAGTCATCATCGTGCCCACGGACGGGCACGCAAATCAATGGGGTGTTTTTCAACCCATTGATTCGTAAGCATCAACAATAACACTTGAAAAAATTATCGCATAAGATAAGGTTGATTACAATCACCGAATCGGGTATGATTTTTGATTTTTCGATCAGAATCAGGCATGGGACCTGAAAAGGATTAACGGCTGATGGACTGGAAAAATCGAACGTATTGCGGATCCCTAAACCTTTCAAACAGTGGTGCTTCTGTCACACTGATGGGATGGGTAGACGCCATCCGAGACCACGGAAACCTGGTCTTCATCCACCTTCGCGACGTCAAGGGCATTGTACAGGTGGTGTTTGATCCGAAAATCGCTCCGGATGATTACCCCTTGGCTGCGACCCTGCGCGAAGAAGATGTGGTGCGTGTTGAGGGCAAGGTCTCCACCAGGGCGAAGGGGACCGAAAACCCGAATCTCAGGACCGGTGATGTGGAGGTCTATGCCACCGCTGTCCGCGTTCTCTCCAGGTCCGGCACCCTGCCCTTCCAGATTTCCGAAAAGGCCATGGTCCTTGGCGACGAGATTGCCGCCTCACCGCAAAGGGTGGAAGAGGAACTGAGGATTCAGTACCGGTATCTCGATCTCCGCCGCCCATCCGTTCAGGAGCTTTTCCACAAACGGTACCTGATTGTCAAGGCCATCAGGGACTACCTGCACGAAATGGATTTCACGGAGGTTGAAACCCCTATCCTCACCCGGAGCACTCCGGAGGGGGCCAGGGATTACCTGGTTCCCAGCAGGGTGCATCGCGGAAGGTTTTACGCCCTGCCCCAGTCTCCCCAGCTCTTCAAACAGCTTCTCATGATCGGGGGAATGGACCGGTACTTTCAGATCGCCCGCTGCTTCAGAGATGAAGACCTTCGACCCAACCGACAGCCGGAATTCACACAGCTCGACATGGAGGCTTCGTTCGTGGATGAGGAGTTCATCTATGAGGCCATCGAGGAATTGATCTGCAGGGTGTTCTCCATAGGAGGTATAGCTCTTCCCCGGCCGTTTCCACGCATGACCTACGATGAGGCCATGAGCCGCTACGGCTCGGACAGGCCGGATCTCCGTTTCCCCATGGCCTTTGAGGAGGTGACCCATGTCTTTCAGGACACCGAATATGCCATCTTCAAAGAGGTCATCAAGGGCGGCGGACATGTGAAAGGCTTTTGTGTGAGGGAAAAAAGCCGCCTCCTCAGCAAGAATGTGCTTCAAAATGAATACGCCCTCAGGATTGTCCCCTCATTCGGCGCAAAGGGCATGAGCTGGATGAAGGTGGTGAACGGCAGGCTTGAATCCAACATTGTCCAGTTTTTTTCCGAAACCGAACAGCAGGGGCTCTTTAATCGCTTTTCCGCACAGGACGGAGATTGCATTTTGATGGTCGCCGATCAGTCCGTTGATCTGGTGAACAAGGTCCTTGGAAGGCTGAGGCTCCATGTTGCGGAAAGGTTGGATTTGATCCCGGGAGACCGCTACCGCCCTCTTTGGGTAACGGATTTCCCCTTGTTCGAACTGAAAGAAGGGCAATTGAGTTCCGAACACCATCCCTTCACCATGCCGGACAGGGAGGACTTCGAGCCGAAGGATATGAAGGACCTCCTGGCCCTGAAGTCCAGGGCCTATGACCTGGTCATGAACGGCGAGGAACTGGGAGGCGGAAGCATCCGAATTCACAAAACCGAAATCCAGGACAAGGTCTTCCGGGCCCTTCAGCTCTCGCGTGAAGAAATCAGGCACAAATTCGGTTTCTTTCTGAAGGCCCTCAACTACGGCGCGCCACCTCACGGGGGGTTTGCCCTGGGACTTGACAGGACCATCGCCATGATCCTGGGAACGCCCTCCATCCGGGAAGTCATCGCATTTCCCAAGAATCGCCGTGCCTATTGTCCCCTGACGCAGGCACCTGCCGGTGTTGACAAAGAGCAACTCAAGGAACTCGCTCTCAAGTCGGAAGATCTTGATGCCGAACCTAAAGGACCCAAGGGCAAAGGAAAACGGGATGGTGATTCCGGCAAAAAGGAAAGGAGGCGTGTTGACGTCACCCCGGACGAGGTGAGGCACGTGGCAAAACTTGCTCGCTTGAGCCTCTCTGATGAAGAAGTCGGGGAATACGCCGAGAACCTGAACGCCATCCTCGATTACGTGGCGACTTTGGAGGAACTGGACACCGAGGACGTCCCGCCCACGAGCCACGTATTGGAGATCAACAATGTCTGGCGCAAGGACGAACCCGCTGAATCATCCGCGGCTGAATCCATTCTCAAGAATGCACCTCACAGAAAAGACACCTTCTTTCAGGTGCCCAGGATTCTGGAAGGTTAAAGAACAATCATGGACCTTTGCGATCTAAACGCATTTGAATTGCGCAACCTGTTGGGGAAAAAAGAGGTTAGCGCAAAGGAAATCACCGAGTCGGTCCTCAAAAGAATAGATGAAAAGGAACCCCTGATTCACGCCTTTATTACCGTCAGCCGCGATCGTGCCTTAGAGCAGGCGAACCTTGCGGACGAAAAGATAAAGGAGGGTGGGAATATTCCTCCCCTGACCGGAATACCCGTCGCCGTCAAGGACGTACTCTGCACAGAGGGCGTTAGGACCACGTGTGCATCCCGAATCCTGTCCGACTATATTCCCCCTTACAACGCGACGGTAGTAGACCGGCTGATCCGGGACGGTGCAATCCTGATCGGAAAAACCAACATGGACGAGTTTGCCATGGGGTCGTCCACCGAAAACAGCGCCTTTGGTCTGACCCGTAATCCCAACGATCCCGACAGGGTCCCGGGAGGATCCAGCGGCGGGTCTGCAGCGGCCGTTGCCGCAGGGGAAACGGTGGCGGCCATTGGTACCGATACAGGGGGGTCCATTCGCCAACCCGCCTCTTTTTGCGGAATCGTGGGCCTGAAACCCACCT
>CAYOIU010000074.1:0-14409 GCA_964404085.1 uncultured Desulfobacteraceae bacterium
TAGAGGTTCTTCGAGATAGAACAGGTGAAGTTGTACAATCGTTTCGCCGAAAAATTAGCGGGGAAGTCTATGTGTTGACCCGTTTTGCCCAGCTCGAACTGCTCCAGGGAGCCAGAGACGAATATGAATGGCAAAGGCTCGAAAACTACCTTTCAACACAGTTTTACATAGAAGCGATAGGCGAGACATGGGGGGAAGCCGCCAGAATATATTACGAACTCAGAAAAACCGGTATCACCATAAACAGCCCTATAGATTGCTGCATTGCCCAGATTGCTATCGAGAACCATGCCTTCCTCTTACATAAAGACCAGGACTTTGAAAGAATCACAAAAATCCGGCCGCTAGACACACTCCTTTTCGATTAGCCCCATTTCGCGTACAATCGCCATCAACTCGTTCAAGTTGAGCCGGCACAGTCTCCCTTCTCACACATCAGTTATCATGATCAAACTTGACTTTCCAATCTAAATGTAATACCTTTTGGGAAATTGTTTAACATAGCAAAAGGAGTGTCAGATGAGACGCGCTAAGGTCTTGGCCAAAGGCCAAATTGTGATCCCAGCCGCATTAAGAAAAAAATATGGTATTCGGCCGGGAACTGAAATTCAGCTCTTCGAATATGGGAACATCATCTACCTTGTCCCACCTGCAAAAGATTCTATTGAACAAGCCAAAGGCTGTCTTCCTTTATCTCCTTCGTTATCTGAGGAACTGCTTATGGAAAGAAGGAAGGATTTTTCACAATGACAGCAGGATACCTTTTCGATAGCCATGCACTTCTTGCATTTTTTCAAAAGGAGGAGGGGGCTGAGATTGTAGCCAAAATCTTGCAGAAGTCGGAAGAACAGCATCTGGACCAACTTATTAGTGTGATCAACCTTGGTGAAATCATTTATTTGACCAAAAGGCAATTTGGCGACAATAAGAAGATGGAGATATTAGGTCGAATTCATCAGTTGGGAATCAAAATTCTGCCTGTTCCCGATTCTCTTGTCTTTAAAGCTGCAGAACTTAAAGCAGAACATCCCATCTCATATGCCGATTGCTTTGCATTGGCATGTGCTTTGGAGCGCTCGGCAATTCTTGTCACAGGCGATCCTGACTTCAGGAAAGTGGATCACCTTGCCGACATACAATGGATTCGATGAGTTCACATCAATGCCAATCTGCCTGCCGCGCTTGATTTCGAAAGACCATCCGACAAGAGTTGTCCTCCACCCTTTCGAACAGAATACAGTTCACTTTGGAGATCGGAAAACGTTTTCTTGAGGTTTTCGTGGGGTTACGAAGGATTTGAGCAGGACCGAGGTTGTCCTAGGAAGAATTTTGTAGCGTTCCAGGGATGCCGGGACCAGAACCGACTCACCCTGGCAAATCGTCTCCGTGGAAGAATGTGCAACAAGGTCAATTTCACCTTCAAGGCACGTCAGGACATGGAACCTGCCCTCGGTGTCTGCTTCCAACCTATCATTTTTCCCTAGAGTCAGACGGTCTACCGAAAAGTAAGAGCCATCGATCAGCCGCTCTTCTTCCTTACTGATTCTCCGGGAAGTTAGTTCAAAATCAGCCTTTCCGGTCTTCCGGAAATGGAGACATTTCATGGCTTGTGGTATATGGAGTTCCCTCTTGGGTTCACGGTTCCAGTCCCACACGCGATAGGTAATTCCTGAAGACTGCTGTATTTCCACAAGAAAAACGCCTTTCCCGATGGCGTGTATGGTTCCTGCGGGGATGAAATAAGTGTCGCCGGCCTTGATAGGAATGGCATTCAGATATTTCTCGGCTATATTAGTATTCGGTGACGAAAGGTCTGTTTCAAATTCCTTCTCGTCAAAATCATCTTTGAACCCCAGATACAGAAACGATCCCGGCTCGGCGCCCAATATCAGCCATGCCTCGGTCTTTCCCGTATCTGTTTCACCCAGTTCCGCGGCCTTCTCATCAGAAGGATGTACCTGAACGGAAAGGTCCTCTCTGGCGTCGAGAAATTTGACCAATATGGGGAGCTGCCCCTCGAATTGCTTCCATATTTCCCTGCCCAATACATCTTCACCTGCAAAATCCAAAAGCTCTATAAGTGAAATCGTGTTGCCATTCGCAACTGAAACCATGGACGGATGACTTGGGTGGGTTGAACATTCCCACGATTCACCAATATTTATTCCTGTTGAGGGAAGGCCTTTCAAGGCCTCGATGCGGTTTCCTCCCCATACAGCTTCCACGAGATTGCTGGTGGAGGGCTTGATGAAGCTCCCCTTCAATTCCTCTGCAACGCGTCTCAGGGCTTCGTGATCTTTCATTAGACTCATGCTTGTCCAGACTGCCCAAACTGTTTCGACACCATTTCGGCCAGGGTCTTGAATGAAAACGGATTTCCCGGAAGAACGGTTTCCCAATCCTCTTTTCCATCCCTCTCAATTCCGGTCATCATCCTCACTCGACCCCGGTCAGGCAGGAGGATATCGGCCACGACCGCGCCTGGAGTCAGCTCAGTGTTGGCCAATTCCGTACATTTGTATATCAGGGATCGGTCGGCTTGAACCTGGGAGAGATCACTGTTAACAGTCAAGGAATCTGAGATATTGAGACCGTCCCCCCTGGTTCCCATCAAAACACAGTTACGGATTTTCCCTTTCACGTGTGAATCGATCACCAGGGAATTTTCAATCACGGCATCGTCGGAATTGGAGCTTTGAACCCAGTGGTCCTCGAGATTGAAAAAATTGCGAAGGCATTCTCCCTCAAATGACTTTTCCAATGACTTGAGGAGATTCCGGTGATACAATCTCGCCTGGCCATAGTCCCACCAGAGTGTACCCGCACCGATATCCTTGTCACCAAACAGCATTGAACCTGGGCTTTCGTTGAGGAATCTTCCTTTGAACCGGTTTATTCGATCCCAATGACCAGGATCCCCTCCCGTAATTTCAAAATCGCTCCGGGTGGATGTCAGGGGCATCCAAAGGTGGGGATCGGTATCCAGTTTACGCTGTTTTTCTCCCAGTTCGGAGGCAAATTCCGCAAGCAGAGCTGCTAGCATGGCCCGGGTTATTGTGAAACACCCCAGGCTCTTTCCGAGGACGATTTCCCCCGAGGCTTCCCTTCTTGTGGTCCCTCCATTGATCAAAACCTGCAGTTCTTCCCATTTCTGTTTTTCTCTCTGGAGGGCTTCACCGTTCGAGGTAGGAATCACAAGCCCATAGCACTGCCAGTCCTTTTTCCAGGTCGATTCGTCGGACGGTATTTCCGAACGTATGTCCAGGATTTCGGCGTGATGGATGCCATTAAAATCCGGTGTCTTGGATGGGATGAAAACCTGGTCGCCCCAGAAGACACAAAGCCTGCCCGCGCGCGTTGCGGCAAAGATGCCCGTCTGAAAGATCACGGCTTCCAGGATCGTAAAGAAAGTCATGCGCCCACCGATGTTGATAAGTCGGGGGAGCTTGATCGCTGATTTGTTATTGGCCTCGGCAGCCGGAATAGGAGCCATCCGGGTTCCCTTACCGGCCGTGTGGTACATGGCTACGCTTCCGCCACCTTGGAGAACCGAGTCCAGATCTAGGGATTTCCCTGCCTTGTTCCAGGCGTAAAGGGTGCCTAATAACTGCCCTGCCCCACCGGGCCAGTCTTCTTCAACGGAGATGATCCGGGTTTTGTCCCCGATGACCAGGCCGCTTGTTGCCCTGAGCCTCTGCTCCCAGAATTCAGCCTGTTCCTTGGTGGAAGATACGATGACCACGACATCGAAACCGCGATTGGTCTCCACAGCCGCGTACATGTCCTGGATGTTTTGCCGATGCAATGCCCTACCCCAGTTTTTTCAGCCGGTTGATATTTCTAATGGCTTGAGGGTTTCTTGCAATAGATTCAAATCATCCCTCATCCGACCGCCCCGCACCTTGATCACCCCTGGGAGACTGAAAACCTGGAGATGTCTTTGGAATTGAAGGGCCTTCAATCGCTTTCAGGGCTATATCCTGCACCTTCTGGTAGGCGTTCTCCAACTGTCTGGAGAGTTTTTCTATCTGTTCGTCCTGTTCTCTTACACCCTTTTCGAGAGACTCTATTCTTGTAACGAAGACATTCCGTTGCCCATCAAATTCCTTTTGCATTAATTCATCCTTGGCCTTTGCTTCTTTGGTCAAACTATCCACAGCCTCCTTGACGGACTTTGCCACGGTGGTATCCATTTCTTTCGGAAAAGCAGCCACCTGCTTCCTCAGGGCTTCCAGCTCCTTTTCATTCTCGGCTACAATACGCTCTCTCTCTTTGAGATCTTTTTCCATCTGTTCTCTATTGTCCTGAATTTCTTTTTCCAATCTTGCCTTTTCATCCTCAAACTTGTCTTTTGCGAGTTGCTGTTCCCGCTTGAATGCATAAGTGAATTCCTCTTTCTCTCTTTCGCGCCTTTTCTTCTCCTCCTGTTCCATTTCCTTTATGCTCGCCGCGTGTTCTTTCTTCTCCACTTCCCATCGGGTGCGTGTCTTTTCCCTCTCTTCTCTGAATGCCTCTTTTTGTTCGGCCATTTCGTCTTCAAATCCTCTACGTTTCTCGTTCTGGGCTTCTATGAGTGCTGCCAGACTTGAAGCCGCTTTTTCAATTCCATACAATTCCTGCAATTCATCCTCTTTGACCTTGATGGCTTCCTGTATGTTCCGGAATTTCCCGACTTCCTGCTCAAGCTGTTCAGAAATCCGGGTCAACATTTTTCCGATCTCAATTTTGAGTTGCATAATCCCCTGCGCAACCCCTTCCGAGGAAAGCCGTTCCGCTGATTTTACAGTCTCCATCTCTTTTCTTTCCTGGATCTTCTTTTCAGGTCTCAGCTCTGTTTCCTTTTTTTCCTCGATGCTTTTCAGTAAGGCATTATACGCATTGAGCAATTCCTGTTTCGTGTTGGTCATACTTACCTTTTTGGCTGCAATCGGCTTATCGGTCACGGTCCTTCTCCTTTCTCTTGAGGTGTGCTTGGAAAGACACGTCAAAGTCGATTTCATATCTTGGGCGCCTGAATTGACGTGTCGGGATTTGATATACTGGTGAGATCAAATGTATAGCCCAAATAAGCGTAAGGAATATCACACTGTCTTTTCCCGGGCAAGGCGAAATATCAATCACACAACCATTACAGCTCGATCATCCACTGAATTTCAAATACTGCCTTTGCAAACTCAGCCATGAGCTCAGCTATTTTGCCTCTTAACGCAGAGACCTTGATTCCAGGCCTCTCTTACCCCTTCAACTCCCTTCTACAAGTCCTTTTGCCTCAACGTAGGTCTCTCCACGTGGCCGTATCCTGGATTTCTCTTTTTGTGCTCGTTTGGTGTTCTTCATATCAAACCTCCGTCACAAAGTATCCCTCCACTATCTCCGTGGCCCCGTGGTTCCGATTTTACCGAGATTCAAGGTGCTTTGTTCGATAGCTTCTCAGGTACTATTGGCCTCACTGAAAGTTGGGGAGGCGGGGAGGGAGGAAGGTCTGTGGCACCACGAAGAGCATGAAGAAACGCGAAGTTGAGAAAAACAGGGCAGAGAAAAAAACGCTAAGGAAAAGGGAGTAATTGTGACATCCAGTGAAACGGGGAACGTCTATTTGTAAATCAGTAACAGCGGCCAGTAAACTGCTATGAGCGAATTAAGTTGCAGCATGGTTATAGTTTTATATCTCCCGGGGTACACATTTGAATTTCGCCCACTTTTTCAAAGGCCTTATCGTTTGTTGCCAATAACTTAACCCCTTCTTGTTTCATACTGGAAACAATAACCGAATCATTGACCATCAATCCAGAAGCCAGACTCACCACATGACTCTTTGCAATTGTTTCAAATATCAAAGGCTTAATTGCTATGCCCATATCCTGTATCTTCTCTGTATTGATAAAATACTCATTGAGACGTTTAAGTTTCTGTGGTGACTTGCTGAGCTTCTTCACTATATTTGGCGGTTTCACCAGATTTTTTCTAACGGCTTCGACCATCAATAAAATAAACTGAAAAACCTCGTTGAATCAGATATATATGTGTTACAACCAAGCAACACAAACTGAACCAACGAGGTGAGAATTAGATGATAAAACAAAGTTCTCACCGGGCTATCTCAGGTGGAATCTGTCAAACGCGGATCTTGGGTGCCAGTTCATTATTGACACCGCGTCTTTCTTACGTTAAAATGTAAGCATAAACATCAATAACAAGAAATGGGGTAATAGATATGGATAAGATATTCTCTACGAGGCTGGATGAAAGGTTGGCCCGTCAGATAAACGCTTTTGCTGCAAAAAAAGCCATAACCAAAAAAAGGCTTATAGAAGAAGCCTTACGTCGATACTTTAAGGATTCGGATGAAAATATGGACAACGAGCTTCTTGAAGCCTCTTTTGGCGCTTGGCACAGAAATGAGACAACCGACATAACCGTGGAGCATATTCGAACCGCCTTCAATAAGGGGTTCAGCCGTTACCAAGACGTCAACCAGGAGCAATAAATGAAGATATTTGTGGACAGTGACATTCTCATATGGCACTTGCGAGGTAAGGAAGAGGCAAAAGAGCTGATCAGATCTCTACTCAACGATCCCAATGATGAACTGTGGGTTGGTGCCATGCAGCGAGCTGAAATTGTGTTTTTTATGCGGCCAAATGAAGAAGAAAGAACGCTCGGGCTTCTTTCCCTATTTAGGACTCATCCCGTAAATGAGCATATCATTGATCAGGCGGGAGTACTTTACCGTAAATGGAACCCCTCTCATGGAATTGATCCCAACGACGCTATTCTGGCTTCCACTGTGGCGCTGTATGGAGGCCGGATCATGACCCAGAATATATCTCACTACCCAATGCCCAATATCTTTGTGCAAAAGGGATGGCAGATTTAACACAGGGCGATTGTCCAATCATCATACGCAGAGAAGGGCTCCTTGCCCCTTTTCCCACTATTCCCCCACAACAGACTTTCTTACCAGAGGTTCCAATGCCCGTTTACCAGCACATAGAAAGCAAGAGAGATGTTCGTCACGCCGTGAGCCACAACACATGACAAGAGATCTTTTCGATTGATCCATAACGCTACCATAACCAGGCTGAAGGCTATTGAGGCAGGCCACTCCACCACTCTATGGCCGAGCGCGAATGCAACAGTGGAAATGACCACCGCCCAGACACTCCAGGCGCCTGGTATAACGTTGTTTATTGATTGTTCATCCAACGCTTTATTAAATGGCTGTTTTGCACCCGATCTCCGCGCAAGATCCCACTGAAGAGTCAATCGAAACACATACCCACGAACAAAGAGTTCTTCGAAGATCGGTACAAGAAAACCGGTGGCCCCGAGTCGCAAAGAAAATGCCAGATTTCCCCACTCACGCCCACCGACTGAAAAAGACGGTTGTTTCAACGTGATCCAGAGGACAGTCCCTGCAAACCCAGCCAAGATGCCAATAACGGCAGAAGCCCAGACTGACTTTGGGCCGATCAACGGTACATAACGCCGCCAAGCCCAAATGATCAAGGGAGTCGTTGCGAGTATCCTCAGCGCATAGTTCCATTCCGGGGACATTCCTTCGCCGAGAAAAAAACCGATCACCACATACGCCGCATAAGGCGCGAGGTAGGGGATCAGCAATGCCCGATTCGTTGATTGCAGTGGTCTACTCATAGGAAATGGTCATACTACGTTCGAACTCATCTGTCCATCGGGGCGAAGACACCCTTCTTTTCTTTCTTCCATTTGTCGATTTCAGTTGCTATCAATACCACATTGTAGTATCTTGTTGATCGTCTTGCAAAATCGCCTAGACATACCAGATATTCGGGCTTACCCTGCCCCAGACTATATCTTTAGGCAAAAGTTTCAAGGAGAATTTGAAGAAAAAAGGATCTGGGTCCCGGGGTATGGAGGTATTATAAAAATGGCCATTTATCCGTCCTTAATACATCGCTTTATTTTGCCGACCGTTACGAAATTCACGCGCTTCAAAATTTGGGATGAATACAAGAGGATGAAGAAGTTGGAAAAACTTAGCCTTCCCGAACTCAAGTTGTACCAAATAAGAAAACTCAGAGAAATATTGACTCATGCCTATGAAACAGTTCCCTTTTACAGGCAAAGATTTTTGCAATTTGGATTTGATCCAAAAGATTTTGAAGATGGTGAGAAAGCCCTCCCTTTTCCGCCCACAACGAAAGACGATATCATGTCCCATTTTCCAGAGGGAATTACAGCCCAAGGCGTCGACAGAACCCAATGGAAATATGTGGCAAGCTCCGGTACTACAAGGCAAATTATGGGAGTACACGATTTCAGAAAAGCAAATATTAACTGGGCCGCTGGACTCAGGTCCTATAATCTTGCCGGAAATCATGATATTTCAAAAAAATGGATGGTCATTCCTCCGCACATGTGCACCAACATATGCGGGATTGACGATAACGGCTTGGTTGAAAAATTATTTTCGAAGAAATTGCTCTCTCTTCTGGCTAAAGGCCGGTTGGGTGCTTTGGGCCAACACTTTTACCAATGTTGTTACAGCCGTAGAGAGAAGATCTATAGAAGAGTCACGCTTCCTTCATTCGGACCGGAAGGAACGAATATCCCTGAAAAAGATCTCACGGATTATATTAAGAAAATTGAAACATATCAGCCTCATCTCCTTGAGGCGCTGCCTCTATACCTTTTTCAATTCGCAAAGCATTTAACCAGGAACGGCTTCCCCCCGCCCAATGTTGGTGTTATCACACCTTTTGGTGGCTCCATGACATCTTACATGAAAGAAGTAATAAAAAAGGGTTTTGGCTGTGATGTTTACGACACTTATGGCTGCAGCGAGACGGGGTTTGTGGCATGCGATTGCGAAAAACATGAGGGCCTCCACCTTTTTATGGACCTCTATTACATTGAGATCTGCCGTAACGGAAAACTCGTATCGCCCGGAGAACTTGGCAAAGTCTATATTACTGATTTGGAAAACAGGGCAATGCCGTGGATCAGATATGAGGTTGGCGATGTGGGAAGATATTTCGTAGATGATCACGGCTGCGGTCGGAGTGCGATAAGGCTTCAAGTGGAAGGAAGGGTTGAAGACACTATAGCCAACTCGAAAGGCGAGTTGTTTGCGAGCGATCAGGTATTTGATTTCTTCCATGGGTTAGGAGGGATTGATAATTTTCAACTAACCGAAAAATCCAGAGGCCATTTTGAACTCCTGTGTGTACCCGACCACGGAGCAAGCCTGCACAAAGAGAAAATTGCACACGAATTCAAGAATTTCTTCGACCCCGATGCATCTGTCAAAATCTACGCTGTAAAAACCATAAAAGCTGAAGACGGTGGGAAATTCAGATTCGTTAAATCCAAGAGCTTCGACGTTGTTTGATGATGGCAAAAAACCAATTCGGAGGGCTGAAATATGAATGTTTCAGAAATTCGTGAAGACTTTCCTTTTCTGAAAAGGCTTATTAAAGACAAGCCGATTATCTATTTCGACAACGCCGCAACCACTCAAAAGCCGAGACAGGTGATTGACACCCTGTCAAGTTACTACGAAAACCATTGTGCTAATATCCACAGGGGTATTCACACATTGTCCCAGGAATCTTCCGACCAGTATGATGAGGCCCGAAGAACTGTTGCGCGATTTATTAATGCGGATGAAAACGAAATCATATTTGTGAGGAATACGACCGAGGCGATAAACCTTGTCAGTCATTCGCTCAAGGGCGAGGGAAAGATAGTGACCACCGTAATGGAACACCATTCCAATCTCCTCCCCTGGAATAGAGTGCATCAAGTGGAATATGTAGACATAGACAATGAAGGAAGAATCATAGTCGACGACTTGAGAAGCAAGATAGATGAAACAACGCTTCTTGTCGCCGTCAGTCATATTTCAAACGTGATGGGGTTGGTTAACCCCATACGTCCCGTCATTGAAGCGGCCAGGAAAAAGGGAGCATTGTGCCTGATAGATGGCGCCCAATCCGTCCCTCACATGAAGATTGACGTCAAAGAACTCGGCTGTGATTTCTTGGTATTCAGCGGCCACAAAATGCTGGGACCGACCGGAATAGGCGTTCTTTATGTCAGGGAGGATTTGTACGAAAGGATGGAACCTCATTTTATGGGTGGAAGCAGTATTAAAGAAGTGCATCTCGACGAATACATACCCGAGGATCCACCCCTTTGCTACGAAGCCGGCACCCCAAATATAGAAGGTGCGATCGCACTGGGTGCCGCGATCGACTACCTGGAAAGTATTCAAATGGAGAATATCTATGAACATGACAAGGTTCTCGTAGAAACGGCTCTTGAAAAGATGAAAGGAATCAATAACCTGGAAATTTACGGAAGCCTTGATTGCGATGATAGGGCATCCGTCATCGCCTTCAATGTGAAAGGCATGGGATGTCATGGTGTTGCCAAGGTACTTAATCTCAGAGAAAATATCATGATCCGATCCGGCTTTCACTGCGCCCAACCTCTGCATGACAGGCTGGGAATTGGCCCGAGTGCAAGAATTTCTTTTTACCTTTACAACACCCGGGAGGAAATAGACGTTTTGACGGACCTCCTTGCCAAACTGGCCCAATTCATTTGACTGCAACTATTTCTTTGTTAAAGAAATCACCCCTGTATTCCTTTACAATGGTAGATAGGTCCACATTTCCTTTCGTGCTCTTCACCTGCTGTGCTTTATCCAATACGCAGCTTGGGGTCTCACGAGCGTTGTCCTGATCCCACAGGTGTCTTTTGATAATGCTTGTCATTGTCAAATATTGCTGCTAGAATCCCATGAAGAACATGCATATTAAACGCTCCCCTTTTGGTCTATCCGTTTTGGTCCTCATCATCCTGATTGGAGGGTGTGTCTCTGTTCTCGCCGAAGACTCCGATTTGGTCTCTCGAATTCAACGGGTAAAACCCAGCATAGTGGCGATAGGCACCTATTACTTCAAGGACAGTCCACCCATTCAATTCCGAGGGACCGGTTTTGCGGTTGGAGATGGTACGCTCATATTAACCAACGCCCACACCGTAAACGCCATCAAAGAAGCTAACAAGCTTAAAGAACTTCGCATTTTTCATGATAACTTTCCATCTCACGGACGGACGGCCACCCTCATGAAAGAAGATGGAGCACATGATCTAGCCCTGTTCAAAATTGAAAAGGGTTCTCTCCCACCTCTGAAGTTGGCCGATTCCATCACTGTCAAAGAAGGGGAGGATGTCGCTTTCACAGGATACCCCCTGGGTCTGATTCTAGGTTTGAACCCGACAACTCACCGGGGGATTATTTCTGCTATTTCGCCAATCGTCATTCCCAGCCCCAATACTCGGGTAATGAAAAAAGAGATCGTCCAGTTCTTAAGGCACCCTTTTGATGTGTTCCAAATTGATGCCACTGCTTACCCAGGTAATAGTGGGAGTCCTGTATTTCGAATTTCAAGTGGGGAGGTCATCGGCATTATCAACATGGTCTTCGTGAAAGGGAAAAAGGAAAACCTGATTACTAAGCCCAGTGGCATCACCTATGCCATCCCCTCAAATTTTGCTCGCGCTTTGATCGAAATCAGTCCAAAATAGAGAGAGGTCCTCAAGTTCTCAGTCAGCTATCTTCTCCTCTTTTTACACCTGTGTACTGGATCCCATTCGATTCAGGGACCAATGTATCCGGTGCTCACGACAACGTCGTCATACCACATCCGGTTGATTTTCCGATTATCATGGATGTATAGGCCAAGCATGAATGAATTTATTTTCAGACCGTTTGTGAATCTCCACACTATATTCTTCACATGCCCAATTAGTTTACCGTTGATCCAGAAGGCCTGCGCCCCGTTCTTCCGGCCCGAAAAATTTGCTTGCAGCATCATTTCCATGCAATACCATCTGCCACGTCTGATCAGCACCTTTCTTCTCCCCTTATAGAGGTTTCCATAATATTTTCCCGTCTTGCGATCTTTTTTCATTGAAGGAAAATAAGAGTATAAAACGGGTTCACCCGGAGGCGGGTTACGCCTCCAGTTTCTCCACACATCCAACGTGGTTCGAAAAAAATCAAATCCATTTGGGCGCCGACCGGCGGTAGCGGCCCATCGTTTCTTCGAGGCGATAAGCTTGTTCAAGTGCATCAAATTCCCTTGATCAAAATCATTGTCAAATTTGCAATACCACCTGACATAAACTTTGTCATACCCATGCTTAAAAAATGTCCTTGCCATGCCGCCCACCCCCTTGCCCGGTAATGCGGTAACTTCCATTGAGCAGCAACCGGAATGCACATGACGGGGATCATAACTAATTGTGACGGCTTTCGATTTCCCTGTTAACCACCTCGTCTCCAGTTTACCAAGATCAAAATTGTCAAAAAAAATTATTTCACTAGTTCCAGGGGGACTTTGTGGATAGCCCTTTTCAAGGGTTACAAAAAAAGACAAGAAAAATGCAAGAAAGAAGAAAAGGACCCAAAAAAGGCCTTTCTTGATCGTATAAACCCGGATCTCATCACACTGATCGCTCTTCATTGCTAAAAATACATCCTACTGGAGTCGTTCCTGCCGGCCTGAGGCGAACAAGCACCTTTCTTGAGCTACCGATCTAAATCGTAATATAGGTTTTTCGCCCAATCAACAATCTGCATCCGCCTCTTCTCGAAGGAGTTCGGAGGCCAATCGCCAAAGTCATTTTCTTCCCGGCCGGGACCTTCACCCAGGCTCTTTTTGAATTGATCAAGCTGCCATTCGATTTCAATCGCCTTGGCGTCTCCCCGTTTTTTGCCGGCTGCAATTAATCTTTTGAGTTGAAAGACATACTTGTAGTCGTTGATCCCTTCCCGGATCGATTCCCAAGTCGGCGTGGTCATGGGTCCGTCCAAGCCCGGGTAAGCCACCATGACTTCCGGGCCGTCCAGGACGGTGAAAGGATTGCCATTGCAACCCTCGGACATCTGAAACGTCCAGGGAACCACCCCGTTCACCCCCCACCGCCAGGCGCCGAACCCGAAAACATAGCGGGTGTAAGCCCGGTTTTGACTGGTCAGGGCGCCATTTGGGTAGATCCACCATTGTTTTTCCATGGACCTTACCTTCTCTGCTTCCTCTTCATCATCCGGTATTCCGGTGCAAATGATGGTTACATCAGGCCAGCTTCTGGTAATCAGGGTCCGGAAACCCATTTTCCGGGCTAACGCATTCAGGTTTTTGCCGGCTGCCACTCGCTCCTTTCGGTCGGGCTCATCGACAGTCTGAACAATCAGTTTGTTTTTCGGGATGCCGAATTCTGCTGCTTTTCTTTCATAGAAATTCAAAAGGCGCCTCAATCGCTTTTCAGCAACATGTTCCTCATAATTCGCGACACTTCCTGGATGGAAAGGTTTTGCCGTTTGGAGAAGATGTCCGAGGTACCAGCAAAATGGACCTGGGAAGGACAACCTTTTATAAGCCTTGAGAGCCGCCACCAGGCTATCCAGCCGGGGCTCCCCGTCCCGGCTGCGCTTGAAAAAGAAGTGGGAATGGGGGTAAATCATGGTCATTCCATGTTCTCTCAGGTCTTCGTAAATCCGTATCCCACTTTCCTCGATCAGTCTTCTTTCCCGAGCATTCCAACTATCATTGTCCAATTCATAAAAGGCGTAGGTCATCATCATGCCATACTGGATATCCGTGTCCGACAGCCTCAATGGAAGCACTTTCACATGGATAGGAATTTCAGTACGGTTGCTGAATTGGGGACTAATGACCAATCTCCCCTCGTATTCTCCTGGAATTACGTCAGGTCCGGTCTTGAGGGTCAACCAGAATCTCTGTGATTGCCCCCGGCGTATAGTAGCTCCATCCCCCCTGATTATCTTTGGAGCCCATCGGTATCCGGCGGTGTCCCCTTCTTTCGCTTCTCCCGCGATCTCCGTAAGTTGCTCCACAGCCCCAACCTTCAAAGAGTCGACTTCAAGTCGGCCATGCGTTCCCTTAAGAGGACTCACCTCTATCCTCACTTTTCCAAGATCATGCATTCCAAATATCGATAAACTCAGTGTCTTAGATTCATTTCTGGAGACCTCGGCATACAGGCGTACCGGTCGTTCAGAGGGAACCGGCACCGTATTCGGCCAAACGCGTTCCAGGTAGCTCTTGTGGAAGACAAGGTAATCTCCGGATCCTTTGACGGCCCCACTCAGCAGCTTGGACCCGGCTTTGCCCTCTGCATTTACTTCAAGATATTTCGGGTTCTTGTAGACCTTCTTGAAACCATAAAATTTTCTCCCGATCTGGTTTCGTTTGAAAACCTTCTCGCCCTGAGTCACAACCCGACCGTCACTATTCCATAGCGTGATCGCCACCCTGTAATCCCCAGGTGGGATCCCCAGCAATTGATCATCGGTCAGGCGCCCTTTTGACAACGGTATATCAAATCCAA
>CAYOIU010000075.1:0-14303 GCA_964404085.1 uncultured Desulfobacteraceae bacterium
TCGAACAAAATCGAACGTTTTGAAACTGGCTCAAGGTTAAAAAATGTATAAGTCCCTTCACGTCTTGCCCTTCAGACTGTCTTCTTCAACCTCAGCCCAGGTCATTTGATCAAGGTGTGAAACGGTATCCAAAGCCTCCACGCAGTTTTCAACGGCCCCATCAAGAAATTGCCGTTTGACAGGGCCATAATAAACAAAACCTTATCCAAAAGATCCTGTTTGTCAAGTTAAAGGTAGAGAACCACCCATTTGAACAGGTACGCCCCGTTTATTGATCAGCGCCAAAAGGTGTTGACATTGTAGGAGGTTATCAGCATATTTGATGGTGGTTTGGTGATATTCAACCTCACAAGGGCCGCATTGAAGGGACCCATGGCGGGCTGACGCGGTTTTTTTAGGAATCCGGAACATTTCTTACCATTCCAGTGTCCAAAATAAATGTACACAGACGGAAGCGAAAAAGATCGTGAAAAGGACATGCAGTGGGTCAGGGACTTCAAGGCCGGGGATCGGTCTGCATTTGACAAAATCATGCTGAAACACAAAGATCGGGTGTTCAGCGTGTGTTACCGGTTTCTAGGAGACTACCAGGAAGCGAACGATTCCGCCCAGGAGACCTTCGTCAAGGTTTTCACTTCCCTGAAACGCTTCAGGATGGAGTCCAGCTTCTCGACGTGGCTCTATCGAATCGCGGTCAACACTTGCAAGAACAGGCTCAAGTCCTCCCCATTCAGGCACAGAAAGAGGATGGTGCCGTTCGCCAATTCAGGGAATGGGGAAAGCGGCAACCCTGCAGTAAACATTAGGGACGAAGGACCGACACCGAACGGTTTGCTTCTGAGGAAAGAGAAGATGATGCTGATTCAAAAGGCCATTGACTCGCTTCCTGAAAAACAGAAATCCGTGATCATCCTGAGGGACCTGGAAGGGCTCTCCTATGATGACGTTTCAAGCATTACCGGCTACCCCCTCGGAACGGTCAAATCGACGCTGGCAAGGGCCAGGCTCGACCTGAGAAACAGGCTGCGAGGCGTAATCTAAAATGGAATGTTCTGAGATCATAGGACACCTGTCCGAATATATCGATGGCGTGCTCGATTCTGATAGAACGGCAAAGGTGGAGAACCATCTGAAATCGTGCGCTGACTGCCGGAATGAACTGGAAGCCCTTAAAAGGGTGATTCAAACCCTCGGATCCATGGATGGTGTGGAGACGCCCGAAGGTTTCATGAAAGGCGTTCATCAGCGGATCGAACGACGTTCGTGGTGGTCCGGGATATCCCGGAGCCTGTTTGTCCCTTTTCGACTGAAGATTCCCATCCAGGTGGCATCTCTCGCCACCGCGTGCCTCCTCGTCCTTCTCATCTATCACAATATGAGGACGGAAGAGGAGGTGGCCACCCTCATGCAGGAATCGGGGAGACGGGTGGCGGTGGAGAAAGCGATGGAGGCCGCTCCGGAGCCTGCAAAGCCCGGAAAGGCCACCAAACCCAGGCCCGCCCTTATGAAAGTTAAGTCCATTCAGGAAAAAAAGGCGGAGAAGCCCTTAGCACTGGTACTCCGGGTCTCGAAAGGGAGCGAATACCCATCCTACCGTAAGAGGAAGCCCGCGCCTCCTGCAGAAAAAAGATTGGTACAGCCCGCCGGGAAGCGAAAAGAAGCCTATCTGGATCAGATGGCGAGCACAAAGGCTCCCAAGGAAATCGTGGCGGAAAAATCAATGTCCAGGGAGGCGGACCTGGCTGAAAAACCGACCTCCATGTCGGGTGTTGCCGCAGAAGAGCAGGCGGCGGCCGGGACAGGAATTTTATTACCCGGCGGTTACGATAAGCTCTCGGCAAGAATGAAGCGCTGGACCAGGGAGGCAGGCGGCAGGATCCTACACACCGGATATGAAGAAGCCACCGGCAGGCCCGTTCGCTTTTCCGTGGAGATCCCTGGCCGTCAATTGGCGGACTTTCTGAAGAAATTGTCAAACGCAGGATCACTGGAGACCCATGCGCCCATAGCCTCCCGTGAAGTCGAGAAGAGGGTCCGGCTCGACATCCGACTTTCCTACGATCGGTAGAACTACGAATAACACCATCAATGCCCGTCCATCCGGTTTTTCTCACCTGTTGAATCCCAACTGTCATTCGCACAAAATATTTTGGAACTTTTTGGCGATCTCCTTGTCTATGAGGACCAGAAACGCAAAAACTAAACAGGGAGGAAATCGCTATGAAGATCAACGTCAGGATTATCGCAGCATGTGTCATCGCCATTCTTATTCTTGTGGTCGGTCCCCTGCAAGCTCAGGAAAAAGAAGACCTGAACAAGACCCTGTCCCCCTTTTTTTTCGTCAAGAGTGATGATCCCGGTACGGATCGCCTTCCACTGAAGTCAACCGAGGTGAAGGTGAATGTCGCCGGCGTGATCGCCGATGTGGTCGTCACCCAGACCTACAGGAACGAGGGAAAAGGACCGCTTGGGGCCATTTACATCTTTCCGGCATCCACCAGGGCGGCGGTCTACGGCATGAAGATGACCATTGGAGAAAGGACCATTGCCGCAAAAATCCAGAAAAGGGATGATGCAAGGAGGGCCTACGAGCAGGCCAGAAAAGAAGGGAAGACGGCATCGCTCCTTGAACAGCAGAGGCCCAACGTCTTCCAGATGAACGTGGCCAATATCCTTCCGGGAGATGTGGTCAAAGTGAAACTGAGATACACGGAACTGCTGATCCCGGAAGACAAGGTTTATGCATTCGTCTACCCCACCGTGGTGGGCCCCCGCTATTCGGAGCAACCGGTCAAGGCGGTTTCTTCTTCGGAGCAGTGGGTTCGAAATCCGTACCTGCACGAAGGCGAGCCTCCGAGCTACAAATTCGACATCCAGGTCAACCTGTCGGCCGGTCTCCCCATTGAGGAGTTGACCTGCACGACGCACCGTGTTCACATGGCTTATGAAGGCCCCACCCGGGCCTCCATCCGGCTGGATTCTGCGGAGAATTCCGGCGGCAACCGGGATTTCATCATGAAATACAGGCTTGCCGGCAAGCGGGTGGAATCCGGTCTTCTTCTTTACGAGGGAGAAGATGAGAACTTCTTCCTGGCCATGCTCCAGCCTCCGCAAAGGGTAATGGAGCGGCAGATCCCCCCCAGGGAGTACATTTTCATCGTCGACGTTTCGGGGTCCATGCACGGATTCCCGCTGGCTGTCTCGAAGAGGCTCTTGAAGGACCTGATCGTTAACCTCCGGCCTTACGATCAATTCAATGTCCTGCTTTTTGCAGGGGGATCCCGCGTTCTCTCGAACCGTTCCCTTCCGGCGACGGCGGCGAACATGAAACGGGCTATTCACCTGATTGAAAAACAAAGAGGGGGCGGCGGGACCAGGCTCCTGCCCGCGCTCAAAAGGGCCCTTGCCCTTCCCCGGGTCGAAGGGATTTCCAGGACCGTAGTGATTGCAACCGACGGTTACGTGAACGTGGAAAAGGAGGCCTTTGATCTGATCCGCAACCATCTTGGAGAGGCCAACGTGTTCACTTTCGGTATTGGATCAAGCGTGAACCGGTACATCATCGAAGGGATGGCGAGGGTAGGAATGGGTGAACCCTTTGTCGTTACCAGGCCGCAGGAGGCTGAAGGGACAGCCTTAAAATTCAGAAAACTCATTCAGACGCCGGTGCTGACCGGTATTGAGATGAATTTCGGAAGTTTTGAAGCCTATGATGTAGAGCCTCGAAGCATCCCTGACGTGATGGCCGAACGTCCGATTATTGTCTTCGGAAAATGGCGGGGAAGGCCCAAGGGTCGCATCAGGATAGAAGGCATCACAGGAGAATCCCGTTACACATGTGAAATTGACGTGGCCGGGACCAAGCCTTTGAAATCCAATGCTGCAATTCGTTATCTGTGGGCGAGGCATCGTATTGCAATGCTCTCGGACTACGGCAGAATCAAGAGAGACGGGGAGATCGTCAGAGAGGTGACCAGCCTCGGGCTGACCTACAACCTCATGACGGCCTACACCTCCTTTGTGGCCGTTGACTCCAAAGTCCGTATCGATGGGCAGCAGGTGACAACCGTAAGACAGCCCCTTCCCTTGCCGCAAGGGGTCTCCAACCTGGCTTTGGGAAGGGCGCCGACTGTTTACAAGGCCCGGCCCATTGCCTTTCAAGTCAGTGCCCCGGAAGAGAAAATACGCAGGAGCTACAAGAAAGAAGCGGATCTGGCGGAACAGAGCGCAGGCATGAGAGATAGAGGCGGTAAAATGCACCTGGAGATGAAACCGGTACAGGTGTCCGGAGGGCTTTCCAAAAGCCAGATCCTCAGTTACCTGGAGAAGAAAAGGACCCGGATTGAGAGCTGCCTTGGTAATGGTCTTTCCGCAAACAGCAAACACGAGGTCCGGATCTTGGTAAACCTGGAGCTGGATGCCGGCGGTAAGGTGGTGCGTGCAAAAATCGTACGTAGCACTGCCGGAGACAAAGGTCTTGAGACCTGTTTGTTAAATGTCCTCAAACAGCTCGGATTCTCAAATCCAGGAGATCTGAAAAAAGGCACTGTAACCATTTTGTTCAGCTTGAAGGTATGATGACTTCGTAGAAAGGCATCACCCTGCCTGGGCGTGATTCGTCCGCCCAGGCAGGGTACCGTCCCGGGAAAGACGAGTTTTTTTCTGTTTCTGGTGGGCCTGCATGCTTTCCGGGTTATGAAAGTCGCTTTTTTATCCAGGCGACAAGGTCCTCCATCGCTTCCGATCTCAGGTCCTCGCGCTCATTGTAGATTTCGTGGTAGCGCCCGTCATAGACATGAAGGGTCCTCTCCTTGAGCACCAATTGATCAAAAAAACGCCTTGAAACGTTCACATCCGTGAGGTGGTCGTCCCCAGCAAGCTGCATCAGAATGGGGACCTTCATCTCGCCGGCCGAACTGATCACTCTTTCCATGGCCTTTAACATCTCGGTAAACCACCTTGCGCTCACCTTATCGTGTACAAGCGGGTCGTTCACGTAGGCCGGGGCAACGGCCGGGTCGTGGCTGAGCTTGTCCGTATCCAGTCCGTTCTTAAGCGTGAGGCTCGGCAGCAGGGATGACATGAGATTGCCGAGAACCCGCTTGAATAAAGGGACCTTCACGGCGATTCCCAGGCTGGGCGATGAAATGATCACACCGTCGATCAGATCAGGAAATTTGAGCGCGAAACCCAGGGCAACCAGGCCCCCCATGCTGTGCCCCAGGAGCAGGCACTTCATCCCCTCAGGGATCCCCTCTCTTGTATCCTGGACCATGGCTGCGAGATCGCCGATATAATCGTCGAAGGCCAGAATGTGGCCCCGGCGACCCTCGCTTTTTCCGTGGCCCCTGAGGTCCATGGCCCAGACGGATATGCCTTCGGGCACAAGCCTGTTGATGACATTGGCGTATCGCCCGGAATGCTCCCCTAGACCATGGCTGATCACGAGGCGGGCCAGTTCGTCTCCGGCCTGATATCTTGTATAAAAGAGACTCAAGCCGTCAAAGCTCTTCAATGTGCCGGTTTTTTCCTGGGCTTCCATGGGGCTACTCCTGGATAAAAGGACTTCAGACTTTGATACCATCGGGGATGCGGACTGTCAATGACCGCGAAGTATTCGGTACGGCATGCTGAAAGTCCTGTGACCCGATCTCGGTTCAGGTCATGCGTTTACAAAGGCTCGTTGAACCACAACGGGAGGGCCAGTGCAGTCCTTTCCGGCGGGAATATATTTTTCCCCAGCTTTTATCACGGCGCAAATATTCTGCGCGGGGTTTCCAGCCCATCAACTTTCTCCATCAGTCCAATCGACCATGGTCCGATGCGCCTGTCCGGTGGATTAAAAACAAGGCTGTCGCTATTAAGAGATTTCGGCGTCCCGGATATTCCCGTCCGGAAACGATTCCACTGCCCCTCCCTTGAGGTATGCAAGGTTTTGCAGAAGATAGGTAAGTTGGCGAGAAGGAGGGACACGGGGATCTTTTTTCAGGACACGAAAACGCATCTTTGCTTTGGGGTCGCGTACTAAATATGCGGGCGGCCGGCGCGCTTGCGGGGACTTCACTGAACAGGAAAGGGTTGCTCAGGAAATATAATAGTCCCCGGACGCCTTGCTTAGCACCGCTGGTCGACGTCTGTTTGACATGGCCCTCGTGCCTGAAAAAATACCGCCGTGGCCCTGACCAACTCCCTTCTGAAGTCATCATCGTGTCAACAGAAGTCGGAAAAAAGTCCTGGTGGCCAAGCTTTTCGCGGCTTAATCCATAGCACCCATTGCAAAAAGCCCAAACGGGTCTTAAAATGAAAAAGTGGAAAAAATTATTCCAGGAGGTGGGTTATGTCCAGATATCTCTTTTTCGGCGCGCTTGCGATCCTGCTTTTTCCCGGACCGGCAAGCGCTGAAACAGGACACCGGATGGATACCATCCCGACAGCCGGGGGGAACCTTGAAATTACCTTCATCGGCCACGGGACCCTGATGTTCACCTTTGGTGGAAAAGTCATCCATGTGGACCCCGTAAGTCAATATGCCGACTACACGAAGCTTCCGAAGGCTGGTATTATTCTCATCACCCACGACCACCGGGATCACCTGGATCCGGGTGTGGTCAAGGTCCTGAGCAAAACGGGTACGGACCTTGTGACAACGGCCACCTGTGCAGAAAAGCTCGGCTGGGGCACGGTGATGCACAACGGTGAGACCAGGACGGTTCAAGGGCTTAAGATAGAGGCGGTTCCCGCCCATAACCTGGTTCACATGCGCAGCGAGGGCGTTCCCTTTCACCCAAAGGGCAGGGGAAACGGTTACGTGCTGACCTTTGGCGACAAGAGGGTGTACGTGGCAGGGGACACGGAAAACATCCCTGAGATGAAAGCCTTAAAGGACATCGATATCGCCTTTCTGCCCATGAACCTGCCCTATACCATGACACCGGAGATGGTGGCGGACGCTGCAAGGGCTTTCCGACCGAAAATCCTCTACCCTTATCACTACGGTAAAACGGACACGTCAAAGCTCCTGAGGCTACTTGAGGACCGGAAGGATATGGAAATTCGCATCCGTGACATGCAATAGAAGAGGATGACGTGAATCATGAAGCCATTTGAACAGTTCCCTGACCGCTTCAGGAAAGAGATCAGGTATGTCCTGACCGATATAGACGACACCCTCACCATCAGTGGCCGTCTCACCTCAACCGTTTTTCTGGCCGTGGAGCGGTTGCAGAAGGCCGGTATCCGGGTCATTCTCATTACCGGGCGCCCGGCGGGATGGTGTGACCACATGGCCCGCATGTGGCCGGTGGATGGGCTGGTGGGAGAGAACGGCGCATTTTTCTTCAGGTATGACAGGGGATTGAAAAAGATGCGTAGGCGTTACTGGAAGCCGGAAGCGGAGCGAAAGCAGGACCGGGAAAGGCTGGACCTCGTGAAACAGGATATCCTGAAAAAAATGCCGGGCTGTCGTGTGGCGTCTGATCAGGCTTTCAGGGAAGCCGATCTGGCCATCGATTTCTGTGAAGACGTCCCCCCTCTTGACATGAGCCATGTTGAGGAGATCTTACGCTGTTTTGCGGCAGCCGGAGCGCAGGCAAAAGTCAGTTCGATCCACGTCAATGGCTGGTTCGGAGCCTACGACAAGCTCGCCATGACGCGCGTCTTTTTCGAGGAGGTCTTCAGGCTGGACCTGGATGAGGTGAAAGGTCAGATCATTTTTTCAGGGGATTCTCCCAACGATGCCCCCATGTTCCGATATTTCCCCCATTCGCTGGGTGTGGCCAATGTCCTCCGCTTCCGGAACCGGATGGCCGCCCTCCCCGCATGGGTCACAAAGAGGACGGAAGGCAAAGGCTTTGCGGAAATGGTTGATGTTCTCCTTGCCTGATCCTCCCTAAAACTTATTCCTTGACTTGATTTTTAATAACAACTATCTAAATCGTAGGTTGTAGCATTGAACTCTTTTTCATACCAAGATAGGGAGTAAAATTGCCCTGCCATCCAATGGGGGGCATCAATCCGCAATGTTGTTAAAACAGAAAGGAGGTTATATTAAGAATTTGCAGCTTATAGGACTTAAAACAAAAGCTTTTTAACCGAAGAGAGGTGGAGAAGATGAAAAAAACTCATTTTATCTCAATTTGTATTGGGCTTTTGATGGTGGTTGTCATGGTGGGCATGTCACCGGCAACTTCCCATGCCGTAATCAAAATCAGTTTCTGGCACGCCATGAGCGCCAAAAGAATGCCGGCGGTCAACCGCATTGTTGATGGCTTCAATGCAAAGAACCCGGACATCAAAGTCGAAGCGCAGTTCAGCGGAAAATACAAAGAGGTTCTGGGTAAAGCCATCGCGGCCGCCCGGGCCGGCAACCCGCCCGATATCGTGCAGGTATACGAGGTTGGTACCCAGACCATGCTGGACAGCGGAGCCATCGTTCCTGTATTTCAAATCGTCAAACCCGGCCAGATTGATTGGGGAGACATTATCACCCCGATCAAAGACTACTATTCGGTCAAGGGCAAGCTCTATTCCATGCCCTTTAATTCCTCCACATCGATCCTTTATTACAACAAGGATTTGTTTAAGAAAGCGGGTCTCGATCCCAACAAGCCGCCGTCGACATTTGAAGAAATGGGAAGAATTGGTGAGCAGATCGTAAAAAGCGGAGCGGCGCCCAATGCGCTTTCTTTCGGCTGGCCGGATTGGCAGTTTGAGCAAATGTTTACGATGCATGCCCAGTACTATGCCAACTATGAAAACGGGAGATACGGCAGGGCGACCAAGGTTAACGGCAGCAAAGCGTTCGGCGTAAAGGTTGTCAGTGCATGGACCGATTGGGCCAAAAAGGGAATCTTTGTTTATGGCGGACCCGAATATTCAGCGAACAAGGCATTTTTGGCTCAAAAGATTGCCATGCTTTATCAATCCACCTCGTCGGTAGCCTCTATCACCAAGGCGGCCCAGTTTAATGTAGGAACCACTTTTCTGCCGAGACTGCAAGGATACCCAAAGGGCAACAATGTCATCGGCGGTGCAACCTTATGGGTGATGAAGGGTCATTCCAAGGAAAAATATGATGCCATCGCAAAATTCTTCAAATACTTGGCGCGTCCGGAAGTTGCCGCCCAGTGGCACAAGGATACCGGCTATTTCCCGTCCACAAACAGCGCGGTAAAATTGCTTCTGGATGAAGGCTGGTTTTCAAAGAATCCCAATCACATTACCGCCTTTCTGGAAATTCTCACCGGCGCTAAAGTCCCCCAGTCCCAGGGAGTTCGCCTGGGGCCTTTTGTTGCCATTCGCCAGGCATTTAAAACAGCACTGGAAAAGTCAGTTGAGGGTAAACTGTCCCCCCAGGCTGCCATGAATGAATATACCGACCAGGCAAATAAGCTTCTCAAGGAGTACAACCAGGTGTTCAAATAGCAATCCTGTTTTGATCTGTGAAGGGGACGGGTAATCCGCCCCCTTCCGGTTTTTAGAACCGATGCAAAATAGATTTCCCAACAAAATTTTGCCCTATCTTTTGGTTTCGCCAGCGGTTATCGTGGTGATCGTGTTTTTGATTGTCCCTTCCATCCAATCTCTTTATCTGAGTTTTTTCCGAGTATCACCTTTCGGCAACCGCAAGATTTTTGTGGCCTTCAGCAATTTTTTGGACCTGCTGAATCCAGATTACTTAAACAGCTTCATTGTCACGCTCATTTTTACCCTGGCGGTAGTACTTATTGGACTTTCCGTGTGTCTGGTGCTGGCACTGGCTGCCAATCAAAAAATCTCCGGGATTGGAATTTATCGAACCGCCCTGATTTGGCCCTATGCGCTTTCACCGGCTGTGGCGGGCACCATCTGGGCGCTGGTGTTCGATCCATCCACCGGGGCCTTTTCCTATTTCATCTCACTGCTGTCCGGCACGATGCCCAATTGGCGCACCAACGGCACTTTTGCTGTTGTCGTCATTACCCTGGCGGCCACCTGGAAAATGACCGGCTATAACGTAATTTTCTTTCTATCCGCCCTGCAAACCATACCGGGTGATCTCCAGGAAGCCGGCAAGATCGATGGTGCCGGCCCGTGGGGGCGTTTCTGGAAAATTACCTTTCCTTTGCTTTCACCCATGACGCTTTTTCTTCTAATCATGAATACGCTTTACGGATTTTTCGAAGTTTTCGGGCTGATTGATGTGATGACCGAAGGCGGTCCGGCCCGGGCTACCGAAGTCCTGGTCTACAAACTTTACTATGATGGGTTCATCAGCCTGAAGACCGGCTATGCTTCCGCGCAGTCGATTGTTCTGTTTGCCTTTGTCGCCGGGATGACGCTGCTGCAGTTTAAATTCGCCAAACGCTGGGTCTTTTACCAATAGCAAGAAATGAAAACGAAACGCTATTTTCGACTCCTGATTCATCTGGTGCTGATCGCATCCATCGTGGTGATCGCATTTCCGATCATCTACGCCTTTACTGTCAGCACGCTGAGCTTCCAGGATGTCTTCGTGTACCCTCCCAGATTTTTGCCAGGCTCCCATGCGGCTGCAAATTACATGACAGCCTGGAAGAACATCAATATGGGTCGGCTGCTGTTCAACAGTACCTTTATCTCGGTAGCGGTGGCCCTGGGCAAAATCGTACTGGCCCTGATGAGCGCTTTTGCCTTTACCTATTTCGGGGATTTCAGGGGCAAAGGGTTTTTCTTTGTCATCATTCTGATTACCCATATGCTGCCGTTGCCGATCCGGATTGTTCCTACCTTTGAGTTGATGCGCAATTTTAACTGGCTGGATACCTATTACGCACTGACGATCCCTTTTTTTGCCAGTGCCACCGGTGTTCTGCTGTTCAGGCAGCTGTTTCTTACCGTTCCTTCCTCCCTATGTGATGCCGCGCGGGTGGATGGTATTTCCCCGATGGGATTTCTGGGGAGGATTCTTATTCCACTTTCTAGAACCAACGTCGCCGCGCTTTTTCTGATAGAATTCATTTACATGTGGAATCAATACCTCTGGCCGCTGGTGGTGACCAACCGCAACGATATGCAAGTGGTTCAGATCGGCCTCAAGATGCTTCTGGCCGGCCAGGCCCAGGCTGCCGAGTGGAATGTTATTATGGCCGGCACCATTATTGCCATGCTGCCGCCCCTGATTCTTCTGTTTTTGATGCAAAGCAGCCTGGTCAAAGGGTTCAGCCTGCAGGAAGAAAAGTAGAATTTTCCATAAAACTGCTTTTGACAGTAATAAAGACGTTTGATGGAAGCTTAAAGGAGACAACTAAATGGCGGAAGTCCGCTTGTCCAACATTACCAAGAAATTCGGGAAAAACACTGCCGTCGCCCAGATCAACCTGACGATTCAGGATAAGGAGTTTCTGGTCTTGGTCGGTCCCTCGGGCTGCGGCAAGACCACGACGCTGAGAATGGTTGCCGGCCTGGAAGATGCCTCGGAAGGAGATATCTTTATCGGCGATCGGCGGGTCAACGATATTCAGCCCAAAGCGCGTGATATTGCCATGGTGTTTCAAAATTATGCCCTCTATCCCCATATGAATGTATATAAGAACATGGCGTTTGGACTCCAGCAGCGAAAAATGCCCAAAGAGGAGATCGCTCGCCGGGTGCGGGAAAGTGCCGCAATCCTGGGCATCGAGGAGTTATTGCAAAGAAAGCCCAAAGAATTATCCGGCGGCCAGCGGCAGCGTGTTGCCATGGGCCGTGCCATTGTACGCCAGCCCCAGGTTTTCCTGTTTGACGAACCCTTGAGCAATCTGGACGCTAAATTGCGGGTTCAGATGAGAGCGGAACTTTCCAAGCTTCATCAGAGGCTTGAAACGACCATCATTTACGTCACCCATGACCAGGTTGAAGCCATGACCCTGGCGGACCGAATCGTGATCATGGAAGACGGCAACATCATGCAGGTCGGGACGCCACTGGAGGTCTATAACAACCCTTCCAATCTTTTTGTGGCGAGCTTTATCGGCAGCCCGTCTATGAATTTTATCGATGCTCACCTGGTGCGGGAACATGACCGGCTTTACGTGACCGCCACCGATTTTCGTTTTGCAGTCCCCGCGAAGTTGGAAGAAAAATACCGCGATACTGTCGGCCGTGAAGTTGTTTTCGGGATTCGGCCTGAACATGTACTGGAGATGTCCGATAGCGGCGGTCTAGAGGCAGCTGAAAGCCTTGAGGCCAGGGTGGAAGTTGTTGAGCCCCTTGGCTCGGAGGTGATTTTGCTGGTTGCCACCGGCAGCCAGCAATTAACCGCAAAAGTCGACCCGTCCACCCGGGCCGCCGTCCATCAGCCGATTCGTCTGGCTTTTGATATGGATAAAATGCATCTCTTCGATAAGCAGACCGGAGAAGTGATCACGTAACCCCCATCCCGCTCAAGCCCGAGGCAGAAATCCAGGAAGGACAAGAAGTGATCATGGGACTGCGGACGGAAGACCTCACTGTGGACAATGACGCGAAATCATTGAAATGACAAGGAGGCGTTAGCGAAATTGTCTCTCATTCTCGCAGCAGTGCTGGTGGCGGGCCTGTATGTGGGCTGGAATATCGGCGCGAATGACACGGCCAATTGTATCGGCACCACCCTTGGATGTGGATTGATTACCTTCAGAAACGGGGTGATCCTGGTGGCCATTTTTGCCGTCCTGGGCTCGGTGCTCGAAGGGCGGGCGGTGATGGAGACCGTCGGTACGGGAATTGTCAAAGGCAGTCTGTCCAAAGGGGCGATTGTCGTCGCCCTGATCAGTTCCGGATTTTTTGTCACCCTGGCCACATTTTTCAAATTGCCCGTCTCCACGGCCCAATCCATTGTCGGCGGTATCGTGGGTATCGGGCTCGCTGTTAATGAACAGATAGATTTTTCAAGGTTTATCACCATAGCGGAAAGCTGGATCATCTGTCCAATACTCGCTATGGTCCTCTCCTTTGTCCTCTACCATGGCGTGAACTTCATCCTCGGCACTTTAAAGTTTAATCCCATACTCACAAAAAACACCCTGGGTTGGCTGACCATTCTGTCGTCGTGCTACGTTGCCTACTCCCTGGGTGCGAACAACACGGGGGTTGCCGTGGGTCCCATAGCCAATCTTGGAATTATACCCCCGGGGATACTCCTTTTCATGGGAGGGTGCGGCATTGCCGTCGGGGCCTTTACCTATGGGAAAAAGGTGGCCTATACGGTCGGCAGGGACATCACATCCCTTGATATCCCGGGAGCCTTTGCAGCCCAGATTTCTTCAGCGGCGGGCATCCATCTCTTCACCATCCTGGGAATCCCCGTGTCCACCTCTTCGGCAATCGTCGGGGCCGTGGTGGGGACCGGACTCGTACGGGGGAGCAAGTCCATCAGTATAAAGACCCTCATCATGATTTTCACGGGTTGGGTGTTGACGCCCTGCCTTGCGGCCCTGGCTTCTTTCGCGGTATACAGGGGGTTGAACGCCTTTTTTTGATGAAAAAATATGCAAGCCCTTACAGAGTTCATGGCACCGGGACCGGTGGCAATAGACGGACAAAATGATCAGGAGGCAGCAAAATGATCATCTTCAAAAAAGAAAAACAGGTCATTGAGCTCATCATCAAGCACGTGGACAAGGTGGAGGAATGCATGGAGACGGCTTCGAAAACGCTTCATGCCTACCTGAAATCGGACATCAAGGAGGCAAAAGAACTTGCCAAAAAGGTGGACGCCCTTGAAACCGAGGCCGACGATATACGGCATGAAATAAGGGACAAGCTCTATTTGGGGGCTTATCTCCCCGTCCTTCGTGAGGATATCTACAGGCTCGTGGAGAGCATCGACAAAGTGGCCAATGCGGCGGAGGCCTCCTGTGACTTCTTCCTGGATCAGAGGCCCGTTATCCCCCCCGAGCTTAATCAGTCCTTCGTGCTCCTGACGCGGGAATCCCTGGGGATCATAGCACCACTGAAGACGGCTATCCTGTGCTTTCTCAAGGGGGAATGTTCCATTGAAGTTATCCGAAAGAGCACGACCGAGGTGGGAATCATAGAATCCGAGGTGGACAAGATTGAGTGGGATCTGACCAAGGAGGTTTTTAAGTCCGCCCTCGAATACGGTCACAAAATCCACCTGAGACTCTGTATTGATAACCTTGTCGAGGTTTCGGATCGCTCGGAAGACGCGGCAGGCCAACTGGAATTGACTGTACTGAAATCGGTTTCCTGATCATGGTTGACGGCTTCGTAAAAAGCTGGTTTATGCCGCTGGCGGCAGCCTATGAGCAACGAAGAGGAACCGAACCTGACAATCTTTTTCAAATGCTTTCTAAACACTCCGG
>CAYOIU010000076.1:0-14085 GCA_964404085.1 uncultured Desulfobacteraceae bacterium
ATCAAACCTTCCGATATGGCCGAAGTCAAGGATCTGATCCACGGCGCCGAGGCTGTGGAAAAATGGATCCTGGCGGATATGGAAAAGTACGCCGAGGAGTAATGTGGTTTCCACAACGTAGGAGCGACCTCCCGGTCGCGACCATTGGGGCCCATTGATAGAAAGATGGCAAACCGGGATTACAGCGTCAGACAACTGATGGAACTGGAGGCCTGTACCAATTGCCAGGCCTGCGCCGATATCTGCCCGGCCGTCTGTGCAGCGGGGGACGGGGAGCTTTCAGCCCTTTTCCGCATGAAGGGTCTGAAGGAGATTTTGAAGGGTCGAACGGGTCTTTTTCGCAAGATCTTCAGGAAACAGGGCCTGTCGGAGGAGATGTGGAAGCATTTCAGCGATACGGCCTTTCGCTGCACCCTGTGCGGCAATTGCCAGGAAGTCTGCCCGGTGGGAATCCATCTTAAAGGGCTCTGGCTCTCCCTGCGTCAGGATTTGGTCCATTCGGGTTTCTATCCCAAAAAGATCAATATGATTAAGGAGAACCTGGAAGAAAACTACAATGTCTTCGGTGAGGACAATGAAGAACGGGCCGACTGGGTCGAGGACATGCCGGACGAACCTGAAGACGGCTATATCAGGGACAAAGCGAATGTTGTCTATTTCACCGGGTGCACCGCCGCGTATTTCCCCATTGCCCAGAAGATTCCCATCGCCCTGGCAGAGGTCATGGATGCGAGCGGCGTGGATTTTACCCTTCTCGGGGAACAGGAGTGGTGCTGCGGGTTTCCCATGCTGGGGGCAGGTTTGATGGATCTGTTCCGGGAGTTCAGAGACCACAACATCCAGGCGGTAAAAGAGAAAGGTGCCAAGGAAATCGTGTTTGCCTGTCCCTCCTGCTACCAGATGTGGAAGGAATACTACCGGCCTGAAGGGATAAAGATCTATCATGCTTCCCAGTTTCTGATTAACCTGGTGAAAGCCGGAAAAGCCCCCTTGAAGAAACTGGACATGACCGTCACATACCACGATCCCTGTGACCTTGGACGGGGCGCCCATGTCTATGACGAACCTCGTGAAGTAATCCGCGCGGTCCCGGGAATCAACTTCGTGGAGCTTCCACACAATCGCGAGGACTGCCGGTGCTGCGGCGGAGGCGGGAACCTGGAGATGGTGGACGCGAAACTCACGGCGGAAATCGCCAAGGCAAAGATAGACGAAATTCTTTCCACCGGCGCCCAGGCCGTGGTGACCTCATGCCAGCAGTGCGTTCGAACCATGATCACCTATGTGAAACGCAATAAGATCTCCCTTGAAGTCCTGGACATCACCCAGCTGATCCAGAAAGCCCTTAAACGGTAATATCAAAGACGACCTTCTCCGTGGCCTATCGTTGGAACTGCTTATCTGAAAGGAGCTATCCAAGAAAATGGAATTGCACAATTTGGGTAAAGTCTCCTGGGAAGAATCCCAGCTTCTCTACCATGCTTTCGCAAAAACGGGCAGGGAAGGCCTTATCTTGCTTTCCCCGTCTACGCCCTACGTGTGTATTGGGTTCCATCAGGATGCAGAGCAGGAAGTTGATGTTGAGTACTGCAAAGCAAACGGAATTCCCGTTTTCCGTCGAGAAGTGGGTGGCGGAGCTGTTTACTTGGACGGGGATCAACTCTTTTTTCAGTTGATTATCAGGAGGGAAAACCCGATCATTCCAAAGAACAAAGGGGCGTTTTACAGAAAGTTCCTCTTTCCTGTAATCGACGTCTACAGAAAAATCGGCATACCGGCTGAATATAAACCCGTAAACGACATCGTCGTAGAGAACCGCAAGATATCAGGCACAGGGGTCGGCGAGATCGGCGGTTGTGTGGTCTTCGTGGGCAATCTCATCATGGATTTCAATTACGAGATGATGTGCCGGGTGCTTCGTGTCCCGGACGAGAAATATCGAGACAAGGTCCACAAGTCTCTGATGGACAATCTCAGTACCATCCGGCGGGAACTCGGAGACGAAAAGGCGGGCCTGTGGACGGAACAGAGACTCAACAACATGATGGCCGAAGCGTTTCAGAAGATTACAGGGCCGATGGAACAAGGCCAAACTCTGAAGTCCATCAGACCTCTCATGGAAGAACTGAAAGCACGGATGATGAATGACAGCTGGGCCCATCCCAGGGGCAAGCGTAAACCCGGGAGGGAACTCAAGATAAGGGGGGGCGCAAATGTCGTTCACCGGGTCCATAAGGCCCCCGGCGGACTGATGCGGGGCGATTTTGAAATCAGGGACGGGCATTTTGTCAATGTCTCGCTGACGGGGGACTTCTTTTGTTTTCCACCGGATGGGATCAACCGGCTGGAAAACGGGTTGGAGGGGCGGCTTATGGGAGAGGCATCTGATATTTTAGAGGAAATTTACTCACAAGGAACATTGGAGACCCCGGGAATCGGTATGGGAGATTGGATGCGCGTCCTGGAGACGAAGGTTAGATCATAAGAGAACGGCCGCCTCCGGGCTAACCCTCCTCTCCAGGTGTCGCCTCACATTGGCCATGCCATCCGCCCTGAAACGCTTTATAGGGCTGAAATGGTCGATAATATCGGCGGCTTCCTTATTCAGTGCCATTTGCGTATCATCAACCTCCGTGCGGAACCCGAGATAGAATGGCCCCAGATGAATGGGTTCGCCGGAGCAGGTCTCGTGGATCTTGGTATACGGGTGGGCGAAAAGCCACCTGACCTGTATGGTGGCCATGGAACCCGCAGGCACACGCTCCATGAAATCCCGCATTTCCTGCAGGTCTTCCTCAATCAGGTTGTTCCACCCCAGCATCACATTCCCGTTTGCCCGGATGCCGTGATCGCGGCAGATGGCCAGGGATTCCAGTATCTCTTCCTTTCCGAAACCCTTTCCCGCATATTTGAGCATCCGATCGGAAGGAAATTCTATGCCGAGACCCAGCGTCATTTTTGGAAGGGAGCCTTCCACGGATTCTATGGTGTCTTTAAGGGCTTCATTTTCGGGTCGGGCGGGCCGCATAAACAGCCGGTATTCAAAATCGTCCCTGCGGGGCAGTAACGGCAGCAGTTTCCTGATGTGAACCGGTGTCAAGGACCCGGTATTCAGGCGGACGATCTTGGTGCCCTCATGCGTCACGTCCTTGAACTCAAAATGGAGTTCCTTCCTTTGACGGAAGTGTTCACCTGCGTGAAGGGCGATATTACAATAGACACACTTGCTCCAGTAACAGCGATTGTCCAATGTGTAGGAGAAATAGATGGGACTGGAAGCGTCCACGTTTTCGGGAATCATCAATTTCCATTGTCCCGAAAAATTGGGAAGATGAAACCAATCTTCGACACTCATGCCGGTGATCTTGAGATTGTCCGGCAAGGACATATGGGGTGCCAACTGGAAATACACCGGGTTCCAAGCGTCGTCACTGCAGGAACGTTCAGCCGCCACAGGCCCCCCCACGACGAACTGAATATGGGGATACTCCCTTGCCCACACATAGGATTGATAAAGGTGGTTCAGGTAGATGGCTGAAATATAGACGGTTCCCCTGTCTATGGGCAATTTGCGATGGGCATAAATTTCTTCATCATACCACCTGGAGCTGTCCACCTCGTGCTGGGTCCAATAGAAGTCACCCTTGCTCAAGCAGAGATCATGCGTGTCGGAAAAGCCGTTACACAGGTCGAAATAGGAGCCCTTGATCTGGTTGTAGAATTGCAGAAACAGCGTGTCACCCATCATCTTCATCCTTTACGATTGCTGGTTGGTGTATATTTTGAATAGTCCTGTCTTACATAGTCCTTTAGACCGGGGCCGATCACAGAACAAAGCGGGGCATTTTGTGCCCCGCTTCTTTACTATAGCCACGCGTCCCGGGAAATTCAAGGCCCGCGTTTGAAAATGGCTCGCCTTCCAAGAGAATGACGGAGAAATATAATGAAACTTGACACCTCTACCCAACACCCTTATGATTTCCATAAGGAAAAAAAGGAAAGTTATCATAATTTGTGCCCAGCCAATACAAGGCCATTTGGCCCTTGATCGAGGGAGGAGAAAAATGTGGGATTACACGGATGAAGTAAAGGAGCATTTTCTAAATCCCCGCAATGCCGGGGAGGTGGAGGATGCCAACGCAGTCGGTGAAGTGGGCTCCATGGCCTGCGGGGATGCCCTCAAGCTGACGCTGAAGGTGGATGAAAAGGGAAAGATCGAAGACGCAAAGTTTCAGACCTTTGGTTGTGCAAGCGCCATAGCCTCGGCCTCCGCCCTTACGGAGATGATCAAGGGCAAGAGTTTGCAAGAGGCGGAAAAAATAACCAACCAGGAAATTGCAGATTTCCTTGGGGGACTGCCCAAAGAGAAGATGCACTGCTCCGTGTTGGGCCGTCAAGCCCTTGAAGCGGCGCTCGCCAATTTCAAAGGGGAGCCCCTTAAGGAACACGAGGGAGAAATCGTCTGCGAATGCTTTGGCGTAACCGACCTGGAGATCGAGCGGACGGTCAGGGAGAACAACCTCACGACCGTGGAGGAGGTCACCGATTATACCAAGGCAGGGGGCGGGTGTGAGAGCTGTCACGATACCATTCGTGAGATCATTGCCAGGGTCCGGGAAGAGGAACTGCCGGCAGTCCGCCCCAAGCTTTCCAATATCCAGAAGATCAGGAAGATCGAAGAGACCATCGAGAGCGAGATCAGGCCTTCTCTCCAGCAGGACGGGGGGGATATCGAGCTGATCGATGTCATCGGAAATCGTGTCCTGGTCGCCACGCGGGGCGCCTGTGCCGTTTGTAAGGCCTCTGAAATAACCATGAAAAGCCTCGTTGAGGCAAAGCTGCATGAGTTTGTATCCCAGGAACTGGTGGTGGAGGAGGTGAAAGAATGACAACCGTATACATGGATAACAACGCCACGTCACAGGTGGCACCGGAAGTCCTGGAGGCCATGTTGCCCTATTTTGATGAGCTTTACGGAAATCCCAGCAGCGCCCACACGTTCGGGGGACAGGTTGCCCATAATATCCGTGAAGCCAGAGAGCAGGTAGCTGACCTCTTGGGCGCTGCTTCGCCGGACGAGGTCATTTTCACCAGCTGCGGTTCCGAGAGTGACAGTACCGCCATCATGTCCGCCCTGCATACTGAGGAAGGCAAGAACCACATTGTCACCAGCCGGGTCGAACATCCGGCGGTGAAGGTCCTTTGTGGGTACCTGGCAAAAAACGGATACAGGGTGGCTGAGATCCCTGTGGACAAAGAAGGCCGTCTGGACATGGACAAGTACAAGGAGAGCCTTACCCAGGATACGGCCATCGTCAGTCTCATGTGGGCCAACAATGAAACCGGAGCCATCTTTCCTGTGGAAGATGCGGCTCAAATGGCCAAGAGACGAGACATCCTATTTCATACGGATGCGGTTCAGTCGGCAGGTAAGATCCCCATTGATCTCAAGAACAGTTCCATCGATATGCTTTCCATTTCCGGTCACAAGCTTCACGCCCCAAAAGGGGTTGGCGTGCTCTATGTCCGCAAGGGCACCCGGTATGCGCCGTTTCTGATTGGGGGGCACCAGGAGCATGGCCGGCGAGGGGGTACGGAAAACGTGGCGAGTATCATCGGACTTGGCAAGGCCTGTGAATTGGCCGGGAAGCACATGGAAGACGAAAACACGAGAGTCAGGGCACTCAGGGACAGACTGGAGAAGGAGATCCTGGCCCGGGTGCCCAGCAGCCGCGTCAATGGTAGCGGCTCCGAAAGGCTTCCCAATACGAGCAACATCAGTTTCGAATCCGTAGAAGGTGAGGCCATCCTGCTGCTCATGGATGAATTCGGCATTTGTGCGTCTTCCGGGTCGGCCTGTACATCCGGGTCCCTGCAGCCATCCCATGTCCTTCGTGCCATGGGTGTGCCGTTTACCATGGCACACGGTTCCATACGATTCAGCCTGAGCATCTACAACACGGATGAAGAGGTGGATTTTGTAATCGAGAAGGTCCCGCCCATCATCCAGAAACTGCGGGACCTGTCTCCCTTCTGGAAACCGGAAGGTCAGGTCTGCGCATCGGGAACGTGATGAACAGGGAGGCGTAAGGAGAAGGTGATGGATACCACACCCAGAGGGGACCAGTGCAGGATCGATCTCTCGGACACGGAACGTTACCGCTTAAAGGTCCCGGCGGTGGTGGAGGAGCTGGTCCTTTCCTGCGAAGACAAGGAGTGCTTTGATCACATAAGTCCCGAGCCCATCCCCTCCAGAGAATCCATCGTCGATCTCATTGTGAAGGCCATGCACATCCTCTTTCCGGGCTATTTTCTGCGGAACAGGGTGGACAAGGTGAATCTCGGCTACTACTTCGGCCAGGAGGTTACGGCTTTTTTTGAGGCCCTGGCGGACCAGATCACACTTTCCATTCGCCATGAGTGCCTTCGCCACGATCAGGACTGCACCCATTGTCTCGACAGGGGCCATGAGACCGCCATTGCCTTTCTGAAGGAACTGCCTCACCTGAGAAGGGTCCTGGCAAAAGACGTGATCGCGGCACATGAAGGTGACCCGGCGGCCAAGGGGTACGATGAGATCATTTTCAGTTATCCCGGGATCTTTGCCGTGACGGTCTACCGGATCGCCCATCAACTCTATCATCATGAAATCCCGTTGATTCCACGAATCATGACGGAATACGCCCACAGTCGGACGGGTATCGACATCCATCCCGGGGCTCATATCGGGGAGCGTTTCTTCATAGACCACGGAACAGGGGTGGTCATCGGAGAGACCGCCGAGATCGGCGATCGTGTGCGGATCTATCAGGGGGTCACCCTGGGGGCCTTGTCGCTCCCAAGGGATTCCATGGAAGACATGCGGCAACTGAAACGTCACCCCACCATTCAGGATGACGTGGTCATCTATTCAGGGGCGACGATCCTGGGCGGTGAAACCGTTATCGGGGCCCGTTCGATCATCGGGGGGAGTGTCTGGATCACGGAGTCGGTTGCTCCGGACACGAAGGTCTTTCTGAAGTCCCCGGAGCTCGTCTTCAAAGGAGCATCCCAGTGATCAATGCTCACTCACGGAGTTTGCGTTCAATGGTCCGAACCAGATCATCCCGACGCTGTTCTTTCAGGAAGGGAATCATCTCCCGGTAGAACGCCTCCCGGTGCCTTATGGTGATCTTGAATCCTTCGAACATCTCGGGGGTCACATCGTCTTCAACAAAGGCCTGCGTGTTATGGAGCGCCCCGAGGCCGACCAGGCCCGTCATGGTACGGACGCACTTCTCGCACTTCCCGCAATTCAACCGGTCTTCCACGTTGGCCAGGCAGACGCGGAAGTTCTGAAAGGCCGCATCCCAGTCAGCGACGATTTTGAGCTTGTCCATCCTGCCGAGGGACAGATCCCGGTGGTTAATCCTCAAGTCGAAGCTGGAGTATTCCGGGTCTAGGAGGGGGTGGGAGCCACAGGGCACTAGGTTGTAAAGATCGTAGGAAGAAGCGATGTAGACCAGATCCAGCCGAGGGACAAACGCGTGTCCCACAGCGGCCAGAACCGCCCCGAAAAATTTGCCCAGCCACAGGTCCCGCTTGTCGCACAAGTGGCGGATGTTGGTATAGACGGGAATGATTGAACACCCAGCATCTTCGGCTATCGTGGTCATGGCGCGAAAGGCCCGATCAAAGACGTGGTACTTCATGCCCCTTTCCATGACACCGCCGATATCGAAACCGTGCACCAGGAGACAGTCCCTGACCAGTCCCGGGTGGTCCTCGGGGTAGCGAGTGGTGTTCAACCTGAGTGCCGCAAGGGAGTCCATCCCTCCCGAGAGGAAGAGTCCCGCCCTCCCGGTCTTCCGATATGACGTTACACCCTTCTGTGTCTCGGCCTCTATGTCCAGGGGTTGGTATTTTCCATCTGACCATTTTGTCATCAGGGCCATGACCGTTTCAAGCCCTTCCTTGAGGCCGGGACAGATCTCGGAGTCCATGGCAATCCTTTTTTCACCGAAGTGCATAGCCGGGACGATACATCCTACCAGGAAGGCATGGGGATTGGCGGCAAGGTCCTTGCCGAAGGCTTCCGTGGTCTCGATGAAAATTTCCCGGTCCGGCTCATTGCAGTCTTCCCACTTCACAATAGCCGAAACATGTGCCCGTTTTCCATCACGCTCCCAATCAAGATCTACGATGCGCATGTCTTATCCTTACTTCCGAATTTTGCAGCGAATTCCACGATACGACCTGCGATATCCAGCCCTGTGGCGGCCTCCAATCCCCTGAATCCCGGAGAGTAATTGACCTCAATCACCACGGTACGGCCTTCACGGTCCACCATTAGGTCTACGCCAGCGATATCCAGCCTGAGAGCGGCGGCAGCTTTCTGTGCAATCTCTCTTTGTAAAGGAGAAATGTCAACGGCGCGGCTTTTGCCGCTCAGGTGAAAATTGGCCCTGAAATCTCCCGGTTCAGGCCTCAACTCCATGCACCCCGCAATCTCGTTCCCAATGACCAGGACCCGGATGTCCCTTCGCCCTTTTGGCGGAATAAAACGCTGGACGAGAAGTCCTTTGTACCTGTCCAGCTGATGGTGTGCAATCTCCTCCGTCTCCCGATCTGATGCGACCAGCATGACCCCCTCGCCCTGTCGTCCACAGATCTGTTTCACCACCACCGGAAGGCCTCCAAGCCCTGTGACGGCCTCGGCGATGCCCTCCGGGGAGTTCACCATGAAGGTGTCGGGAACAGGAACTCCCGCCCTCGATAGGGCCTGGAGCGTCAGGAAATGATGGCGGCTCAGGAGAATGGCATCGATGGAGTTGACCATGGGGATGCCCATGAGGCCGAGATGACGGATGAGCGCCAGGCTCGACTCCCCCACGGTGGCCCCCTGTCTGGGGAGGATGACTTGGGGCAGGGCATCAATTTCCATGCCCTTCAGAGCGAGTTTCCCTTCGTTGATCTCGGGGTGGACCCGGTAGGGGTGGATCAGGGTGAGGTCATGGCCCTTCTCGGAAGCCGCTTCCAAAAGCCGCTGGTTGGGATGATACGTCTGGTCTTTTACGGTGACAATACCCATTTTCATGGTCGAAATCACTCCTCAATCATCCATTCCGGGATCCATATCCCGATCTCTTTTGCCGAGCGCTCGCTGTAAAAAGCGGCAACCTTCCTGGTGCGGTTGCGAAGGGCTATCTTCTGGGTTGCCAGGTTGTCTTCTCCGATGACGGCGAAAAGCTTCCGGCCACCCACCCTTTTCGTAAGCCCTTCCAGGATCTTGGTGCCCACACCCATCCCCCGGTATTCGGGCCTGACCGAGGTATAACCGCGTTCCAGGTATTGGCTCAGATCGAGACCCGTCTGTTCACCGACCGCGTCGATATATTCCTGCCGGGGCCTCTTCAGACTGGAGTTGGCCACGATCACGCCTTGCTCCAGGACATAACCGATCAGGAAGGCGCGCTCGAGATTGTACCGCACCCATTCGGTCTTTACGGAGCCTCCGGCCTCCACCATCCGGCAGATCTCATCGAGATATCCCGGCGGCAGGTCATGGGGCGGCACAAAATGATAAGTCATTCGGTCTCCCAGGGCATAGGCGGAAAGCCCATCATCCCGAACCCGCCAACGGGTTGTCATCCCGGCACCGTGACGGTTGAGATAGAGGAGGAGATGAACAAGGTCCACAAGGACATCGCTCAGCGGGCGGCCGGGCAACGGGACAACATCGGCGTAAGGCATCGGCAGGTCTACCTCATTTCCAGGGGCCGGGTCGAAGGGTGATTGAATGTGCGTTCGGCGAAGCAGGGAATGGGCGATGTTGGGGTTTGACGCTACGAATTGCACAAACCCTTCAAGGCCTTTTTCCACCGGTCCGGGCTCCAGTTCGACCCGGTTCCATATCCCCGCCTTTGCAGCCTTCCACAAAGTGGTTTTGAATGACGCATCAACCTTTTTGGAAACATACCACCTGATGAGTCTGACGCCCGCGCTGTAGAGGGGTTCCATTGTCTCGGGCGAGGGAGGAGAGGTCGATCGTAAGGAGAGTGCAAGGCAAAAAGGAGAGCTTTCTGCATGGGCCGGCTTTCCGTAACCCCCAGGCCCGGCAAGGAGGGAAAGGTCATCTCCGCAGAAAAAACCTTTCGCCCCGTAGCGCATGGCAAGTCTTTGCAGCAGGGGAGGCAATGGGCCAGCGTCATGTTCTTTGGTATCGGTGCCGGACAACCGTTCAAGGGGGAGCACCAGATCAGGTGCCAGATAATCGGCCAGGGGCAGTGTGCTGAAATCCGGGACCTTGGGGAATTCGTGTGAGACCTCCCCCCCCAGTCGGGTGATCAGGTCCACAAGGGAGTGCCCCGGGTTTTCAGGGAGAAGTGTGTCCACATATTCAGCGGCCCCTGCAAGCCAGTGGTGATTGCCGGCCAGCGCAAGGCGGAGCGAGGGCTGGCGCATTCCGGCGAATCGCGCCATGGTGAGAACGGCAAGGAGCTGATCCGGCTCTGACATAAAAAAGACAAGGCAGTCGGGGTCGATATGTTCGATTTTCGCCATCAGGGCTTCCCGGCACAAAGGGATGAAAGGGTTGGCTGTCCGGTTGTCGGCAAAGGACTTCGCATCATCCCAATCCGTTACCGAAGGGGCGAAAAACCGTCCCCAGAGGACAGATGAAGGGAAATGGGCAAGAGACACCAATTTCAGGAGATTCCCGATCTCCTTCATGCCCTTCACGAGAATTTCCGGTCGGTAGAAATCGTCTGTGCGCATTGAGGCGAGGATCTCGTCCACTACACTGATCTTCCGATCCCATGCGTTCCTGTTCGATAGGATGTCTGTCAGGAGAGAAATGGATTCCGAAGGGGCTTCGCCATAATCACCCCTTTTCTCCCTTTGAGCGATGTTCTCCAAATATCCAGTAAGGCGGTCCTGCTCAAGGCAGAAACGGAGGTAAAAATCCAGGTTGGCATCGTAGGTATCAACGGACAGTTGCGGTCCACGGAGAAGGGCTGCTGCCATGGCCGGACCCCACGGCGGAATGGCTGGGCTGCTCACTGGGGGGTGAACCAGGACTATGTGAAAAGGGTTTGAAGGGCCCATGGGAAAAAGAATAGGGGCATCAGACAGATGTGTCAAACAGTTTCAACATTTCCTTCCAGTCTATCACCTGAAGGCCTCTCCAAAGGGGATTGCGCTTTCCAAGGGCATAGTAATATGGTATCAAAACAGGTAATGTTCATGATAAAATACACTTTATTCGTCAGAGGGCCTGTAGCGGCCTGCCCTGCAGTGTGGAGGGACATTTTGGGAGCCTTTTCATGCTGAAACTACTGCTGAATTATCTTGCTCTAACGGCGATTCTGATCATATACGGCGCCCAGGTTGGACCTTTTATTAAAGGTCTCGGGTATTTAAAGGCCTCCATAGTTACCATCGTGCCGATCATTCTGCTTTTTCCGTTCAGGGCCTATGCCTTTAAGAAGACATGCCGGTCACTGGGCGACTCTTCATTCACCGAGAGACCTGTCTACGGCCTCCCCTGGCGGGAATTGAAGGCCGACTTTTTCACCTGGCTGACCGCTGGGCTGCTCATGGCCTTACTCTACACCATCCATTTCAAGGCGCCACTTCTCACAGAGGCGAAGATCCTTCTGGGCTGCCTGAGTTTCGGACTTTTCGGCGGGACGGTGAACTACCTTTACATGGAAAGAAGAGTCATCGGTTTTCTGAAAGGCCAGAAACAAAAGGCGCCGCAGGAGATCAAACGTTCCTGGAGTGTAAGCAGCAAAATGCTCTTTTTCACGGTAACACTGCTTTCCTTCATGACATTGACCATCCTCGCGATGGTCTTTATGGATGTTGATTTTCTCCTGACGCATCGACACCTCTCCGGCCCGGAGGTCTACTCGGGTGTCTTTAAAGACATATTCTTTGCCTTCTCGGTTCTTCTTGGGCTGGGCCTGATCATCCTGAGGCTGTATGCGCGGAATCTCAAACAAACCCTAGACGTTCAAGTGGAAGCCCTCGAGGGCATTGCAAAGGGAGACCTGGATATCCAGGTACCGGTCGTGAGCAACGATGAATTCGGCCAGATCGCCGTCAAGACCAATGAGATGATCAGGGGATTGAAGGAAAGGGCCATATGCAGGTCCGCTTTCGGGAAATATGTGGCGCCGGAGGTCAGTGAGAAGATCCTGGAAGGTGAAATCAGCCTGGAAGGTGAGATGAATGATGTGTCCATACTCTTTTGTGACATCAGGGGTTTTACGACCTTCGCAGAGCGGAAAGAACCAAAAGAGGTGGTCGGTTTTCTGAACAGCTACTTCTCAGAGATGGAGCAGGTCGTCAAGCAACATAACGGCATTGTGCTGCAGTACATAGGGGACGAAATAGAAGCGGTCTTCGGTGCACCCATCCACGAACCCGACCACCCCGAAAAGGCGGTCATGGCGGCCATTGAAATGAGAAAACGTCTTGGGAGCCTGAACGAGAGACGGGAGATCGATGGTAAAGAAACCATAACCCACGGCATCGGGATTCACACGGGTGGCGTACTTGCAGGCAGCATAGGAAGTCCGGAACGTCTGACCTATTCCATGGTGGGTGATGTGGTGAATACAGCATCCAGGTTGGAGGCCTTGAACAAGACCTTCGGCACGGACATCCTCATCAGTGACGTGACAAGGAAAAGACTTCCGGAAAACAGGTTTGAAGTGGTAAGCTTGGGCGAGCACCCCATAAAGGGAAAGCGCGAGAGGATGGAAATTTTCAAGGTCATTCAACCCTAACCCGCATTTCTCACGGACAATCTACTCCGATGGTGAATTTGTCCGCGCCTACTGCGTTGCGCTTGAAAAATATCCTCGACATACTGTTTAAGTATGCCTGCGGGTATTTTCCCGCGCGCGCCTTATATCCCCGGGCAACTTCACCATCTCGCTACGAAGATCCGTGAGAAATGCGGGCTAAGAATTCTATCAGGCAATGTAAGGATCTTCCAGAATAACCGACAAAATCTCAAATAGGAGGGCCTGGTCATGAGAGGATCCGGAAGCATACAAAAGAGAGGCTTCATTCTCATTTCAATGGCTGTTTTTTTCCTGTCTTTCTGCCCTTTGAAGGCGACGGCCCTGGAAAAGACATTCAGGAATTCCCTCGGGATGGAGTTCGTGCTGATCCAGGCCGGGACGTTTATGATGGGAAGCCCCCCCACGGAACCCTTCCGAGACAAGGAAGAAATACAGCATTCGGTGAAAATCAGTCACCCCTTTTACATGCAGACGACCGAGGTCACCCTGGCACAATGGCGGGCCTTGATGGGAAGAAAGCTGATCGACCCCAGAAAGGGTCCGGTCAATCTTCCGGTCACCAAGGTCTCCTGGTATGACACCCGGAATTTCATCAAGGCCTTGAATGAAAAGCACGAGGGCACCTACCGGCTCCCCACCGAAGCGGAATGGGAATATGCAGCCCGGGCGGGAACCACGACGGCCTATAGCTGGGGAGATGAAATCGACTGTACCAGGGCCATGTACGCCAACAACAGCTTGAAATCCCCGCAATGTATTGACGAGGTGAAGGCAAAGGGACTCGAACCCGATGGCCCTGCCCCCGTGAAGAGCTATCTCCCAAACCCCTGGGGACTTTTTGACATGCACGGGAATGTCTGGGAATGGTGCCAGGACCGGTTCGGACCTTACAGCCGGATGTTTCAGGTTGATCCGAAAGGCCCGTCCTCAGGAGAAATGCGTGTAAGAAGGGGGGGGAGCTGGTATCGATACGGCTATTCATGCCGTTCAGCCAACCGGGCCTTTGCCAATCCGGCGAGCCGGTTTCAGACCACCGGTTTCAGGCTTGTTCGAGAGGTCCCCTGATGCTAAAAGCAATCGGCAGGTGGCTCAAGATTTACGAAGATGAACTCGGATTGTTCCTCTGGATTTTTTCACTCTTTTTCCTGGTCCGCAGTTCCGGTATTATCCTCAACAACTACGCTGAAACCGCCTTCCTGAAGCGATATGGGGTTGAGTACCTGCCTATCGTAAACATGATCAACGCCATTGCCACGTTTTTTATCATGGGGGTTGTGGCGATCATTTCCGG
>CAYOIU010000077.1:0-14015 GCA_964404085.1 uncultured Desulfobacteraceae bacterium
GGATAATAATGGGAACATCCTGTCGATACTGTTTCCGGATCCTGGCAACCATGTGCCGGATCATCTGCTGTACCGTGTCACCGTGATTGGAGTGCTTGTCTCCGCCACGAAAGACCGCATCCACAATCAATCGGCCCCAGTTCATCTGCAATGGTTGAAAGCCCTTCTTCTTTTTGTAGGTCGGCTTAACCCCGTGACGGCATTTGGCATCATCATTGTCCAGCACCATCGTATCGATACCCAGCTCGACCAACTTCGGTTGCTTTATCTTCAACCGCCAAATAAACAGGGCCTGCAGCAGACGACGAAACAAAAAGATCCGTGTCCAGGCAAAGGCCTTGAAAAACCGTTTGATCCTGTGGGAGGAAGCCATCTTTCCCATATCGGTTTCGATACTTCCGGCATAGCCGGCATCTTTGGAAAGCTGATCAAAATAGGTCAGATGCCCACTGGTACCGTCGGCCATAAAACACAGGACCTGTTTGAAAAGCTCGAAGACTTCGACACCCTTACTACTTTTTCGGATAGAACCGAAAAACCTGTCTATCAGCGGAAAAATTCGGATTTGATGCAAATAGGCCACAAAAAGCGCCAGCCCGGCTCTACCGGTCAAGCGGTCGCTGGTCATTTCAATTGCGCTGATTTCCAGTTCCTTTTTCCGGTAATTCTTGCTATTTCTATTCATGAAGTCCTCCACCTCTTTGGTTTGGCTTGCCGGCTTGTTCTTTTAGTAGCTTTTAAGAATTATACCAGTAAGTTACCTCCAGGTGAAGGACTTTCTTATTTCAAGAATCGCTCAGGTTAGGTTAAAATAAGCTTTTCTCTGCGTCCTTTGCGTCTCGGCGGTGATAACACCAATTCTATAAGTAGTCGATGAGGCTCATTTTCATAACCTTAGCCGAAGATGCAAGGGCGGCTTGATAGGCTGTTTCCTTTGAATTGACATCCGATATGGCAGCCAGGATATCAGCATCCTCCAGGTCGGACTTCCTTTCGGTATAGCTCAATTTAAGCTCCTCCAGGATCTTTTCCTTGACGTCCAGGCGGACCCCTTTTGTCCCGATTTCGGACACCTTGCTGATCATGTGATTCAAATCATCGTCCAGATCCGTCATGGCCTGCTCGATCCCAGCCACGCTGTCCGTTTCGAGTGACGTCTTGAGATCTATGAGGGTTTTGAAAACGCCCCAGGTGCTCCCATCACCAAAGACCGACTCGCCATCCTGCCCCACCTCGATGTTATTGTTCTTCCCGATCTTGATGCTGAATGGGGTGTGATTTCCAGAATAAGGGACAATCTGATTTCCACCAGCGTCCGTGGTTAACTCAAAAGGCTTGGTGTCGGTTTTCGTGCCCGCAAAGATGTACTGGCCGTTGACCTGTGTATTTGCCAGGGAGACGATCTGCTCAAGAGTCCCTTCCACCTGAGCTGCTGCAGCGTTTCGCTCATCTGCACCTGCCGTGCCGTTTGCCATCTGGATGGAGAGCGTCTTCATATCACTGATGAGCTCTTTGACACTCCCGAGTGCGGTTTCTCCACCATCAAGCCAATTCCTTCCCGTGGAGATGTTCCTGCCCAACTGCTCCATGTTGGCGAGTGACTCTCGAAGACTCAAGACTTGAACCATGCCTATGGGATCGTCCGACAGCTTGTTGATCCGCTTCCCGCTTGAGACAATCTCGTTGGCCTTGACCAGGTCTGCTGCCGTCCTGGTCAACTGGTATTTTATGGCATCGTAAGTACTCTGGTTGGATACACGCATGGAAAAACCTCCAAAGACTAGTTGTGAGTCATGAGTCGTGGGTCACAAGTCGTGATTCCTCTTTTATTTTCCCTCACTTTTCAGATGCTTTCTCAAGCTGAATAACATTCGAGCGATTTCATCTAATAAGTGATAGAGTTTTTCAAATTCGTCATTAGAAATAAATTTCAGGTCCAAAGCCACATAGAGGTGAGATTGAACTTCAGTGGCAGAGCCCTTGGCGATGTTTAGAAAATTAGCAAATTCCTTATCTGAAAAGCGACCAAATCCCTCTGCGATGTTTGCCATAATAGATACTGATGACCGTCTTATCTGATCCCTGAGGGAATAGTCTGCAGAAAATAGGCCTTCAGATGTGATCAGGTATACTTGCCGAGTCAGCGCCCTTGCCTTCTTCCATGCATTTATTTCTTCGAACTTCTGAAAAGTGGTCATACCTATCTCATTCTCTCGACTCACGACTCATGACTCCCGACTCATGACTCCGTTTATTTTACCTCCAGCAGTGTCTGGTACATTTCGTCCGCGGTGCTGATCAATTTCGCGGCCGCGGCATAGGCATGTTGAAATTTTATGAGCTGGGTCATCTCTTCATCAATGGATACGGCCGAGACATTGTTCCTCGCGTCTTTGAGGTTGTTGACAATGACTTCACTGTACTCTCTTGTACGCGTAATACTCTGGCTCTTGATTCCGATGGAGCCCTCCAGGCTGGCCAGGTAGTTATCCAGGGTATCGGAAGCGACTACGTTCCCGTCACTGTCTTTGATATCCACGTCCGAGTATTGCAACCCGGCCATGTCAAGGGCATTGGTGTTGTCGCCGGAGGCAATTTCCCCGGAAGCATCAACACGACCCGCCGCGATTAAGTTCTTGTTGGCATCCAGGGCTGAATTGATTCTCATGGTGGCTGCATCCGCTCCAGTAAAAAAGGTGTTGACACCGAGCGCAGCAAGGGCTCCGCTGGTGTCATTGGCAAAGGCGAAGGAGTATCCAGGGGCCGTCGTTATACTGAGCTTGCCATTTCCATCGCTTGCGATAAGGTTGCCGGGACTGACCAGATTTATCCTTGTAACAATATCATCCAAAGAATCGGCATCGCCATCTACATTAATCACGGAACTCGTGTTATTGCCAGCCCCGTCATTGAGCCAAATGGTGAAAGATTTAGTGCCATTGGTATCAATGGAATTTCCAAAGTCAAGGTTTGTATTTGCCAAAACAACCCCATTGTTTCCTGTTCCAACCCCGAATGTCCCTGTCACATCCGTCATTCTCTCCAACCCGATCCCCTGCGCGTGAGTGGCGTTCACCTCCCGGATGAGAGATGCGGAGAGCTGGTTCAATTTGTCGTCGTACTCAGGGATGATGGTATTCCGCAATTCCAACCACCCTCCCATCTTTCCACCGGTGATGGTATTTGTGATATCCGTGGTGGTGGACCCGGAGCTTTCCCAGTTGACGCTATTCCCATCAAAACTCAGTGAATAGTCGTCATCCTGGCTCACCAGGACATAACCGCTGCCGGTGGTGACGGTCATGGTGTTGTCATCATTCACATAATATTTAACATCCAGATATTCGGACAGCTGGTTGACCATGTGTTGCCTCTGGTCGATCAGATCATTGGCATTTCCCATTCCGCTCATGCTGAGGATCTGCTCGTTGAGATCCGCAATCTTGGCTGTCATATCGTTGATCTTCTCTACGCCGTTATCGATGTAAAGGTTCAACTCTCCGTCAAGCTGGGTAAGGTCCCCTGAAAGATCCGAAAAGGCCTGGCTGAGGAGAGCCCCTCTCTCATAAAGGGCGCTCCTTTCCGAGTCACCCGACGGATTGTTGCTGAGATCGTTCCATGCGTTCCAGAAATCAGCCATCTGACTGCTGAGACTCCTCCCTGAATTTTCATTGAAAATACCTTCCAGAACCCCCATGTAGATCTCTTTTTCGGAAGTTGCACTCAGGTCTGATTGACGCTGCTGCAGGTTATTTTCAATAAATGTATTCGCATTTCTCTGTATTTCCGTTACAGTCGCGCCCCGCCCAAGGATGAGCCCTGCATATGACGAGGGGCTATTGCTCTGGATAACTGGAGTTTGGCGGCTGTAATCCGGCGTGTTCACATTGGCCACATTGTGGCCGATCACATCCATGGCCAGTTGCTGGGTCAAAAGCGCGTCTTTTGCCGTGCTGAGTAATAGAGTGATGCCGCTCATAATCAGACCTCCCTATCATAAATCCTGGCGGCAGGTTTTTCCTGGGGGTTCTGGAGATGTTGATAGTCTTCCCCTTTTCCGCCACTCTGAACAATGATATTCATCAGGTCATCAAAAAAACCCAGGGAGTCCCTGATGAACAACTGATTTTCCTCGAGCCTGACCCGGATATCTTCTTTCAGTAAGGTTGTCCTGGCATAAAGCGGCCTGTACCAGGGCCATTCTTTCAAGGCGCTGGATCGTGGACTGTCCGTTGAATCGGGGAAACTGGCTTCCACGAGACAACTGATTTCATTTCCCGTCCTCTCAACATCCATGGCCAGCCCGTTCTTTTTCTCCATCAGCCCCCAGAGTCGATCCACATCGACGTTCATTAGGCTCTCCCGTTCCATCTCCAGGCAGTCCCTGAGGTCCTCCAAAAGGGCGGTGTGTTTTTTGTAGGTATTTTCTATCTCCGTCTCATATGAATACATTGTCTTTTCCCCAAGTTCAGTGCCAAGTGTCACGTGTGGAATGCCGTTTTTAACTTCACACTATTACGTTATCGGCAAAAAACGGTCCTGACTAAAGATCACTCCTTATTTCATGGCTATTTTCCGATTACTCGAGGCCCCCGGCAGAAAGGCCAAAGGGTCGGACGGGTGCCCATCCCGCGTCACTTCGAAATGGAGATGCGGGCCGGTGCTCCTCCCGCTCGAACCCACCTCGGCGAGGGGTGTGCCTGCCTCCAGAAACCCGCCTTGAGCAACCAGATTTCTTCTGTTGTGTCCATACAGTGTACGCAACCCTTCTCCATGGTCTAGGATGACCACATTGCCATAACCTTTCTTCACGCCGCTGAAAAGCACCTTCCCGGGCATTGCGGCCCTGATCACCGTGCCATCGGGAGCTGCGATATCAAGACCGTTGTGAAAACGGTTCTCCCCTGTAATGGGGTCCTTGCGCATCCCGAAGCCGGATGAAATGACACCTTTTATGGGCCAGGCCGGCGTTTCTTCAGGCAGATCCCGGGGGATATCCGCCCTTCCCTTGAGCTGGTCGTAGAGGAGCTTGGCGAGGCTGTTCGGACCGAACCCACTCATATTTTTTGAAATCTCCATGTCAAAGAGAGATTCATAGATCTCCTCACCTTTTCCACCGTGCAAAAGGTCAACCTTGTCAACCGTCTTGCGCATGCTCCTCAGAAGCTGGTAGGTCAGTATGGACTCAAAATCCTTGCAGGCCTTCTTGAGCTTTGTGTCCTTCTGTCTGGCCGCATCAGGATCAGGGAGATAATTTTTCGTGTTTATGGTTATATTCTGCATGTCCTTTCCATCCGTCTGGTACCGCACTCAATACTCTCGACTCATAACTCATGACTCTCATATGATCTCAAGATCTGCCTGCAGAGCCCCTGCCGCCTTGATGGCCTGGAATACGGCAATGAGGTCCCTGGGGGCCACCCCTATGGCATTGAGGGCCTTCACCACATCCCCGAGGCTTGTCCCCGCGGGCATCACGATCAGCCTTTTTTGCTCTTCAGACACATTGACCTTGCTTTCAGGAGTGACCGCGGTCTGTCCCTGGCTGAAGGGCGCCGGCTGGCTCACCTGCTTGTTTTCTTTGATGGTGACGCTCAGGTTGCCGTGTGCGATGGCCACGGAGGAAATGCGCACATCCTGCCCCATCACTACCGTGCCGGTACGCTCATCAAGGACGATCCTCGCCCTCTGATCGGGCGTGATGCTGATCTGTTCGAGCGAGGCCATGACACCCACCATGTTTTTTCTCATTTCATCCGGGACCCTTACCCTTATGGTCCCCCCATCCGAAGGAAATGCCGCCTTCCTCCCCAGTTTCATGTTTATGGCATCCGTGACCCGCATGGCCGTGGTAAAATCGGGCTCGTTCAACGAAATGACCAGATCCTTCATCTTGGAAAAATCAAACGGAATTTCCTTTTCTATTGTGGCACCGCCCGGGATGCGTGCAACGGTGGGATGGTTCTTCTGGACACCACCTCCGGCCTCGCCGGAGCTTGCGAACCCGCCCACGAGCAGCGGGCCCTGGGCCAGGGCATAGACCTGGTTGTCCACCCCCCGCAAAGGGGAGAGGAGGAGTGTGCCCCCCTGGAGGCTCTTGGCATCCCCCACCGATGAAACCAGCACGTCCATTTTAGTCCCTTCCCTTGCAAAGGACGAGAGATCCGCCGTGACCATGACAGCCGCCACGTTGCTCACCTTCACCTGGTCGGGCAGGGCATGGATTCCCAAGTGTTCCATCATATTCACCAGGGACTGGACCGTAAATTTTGTCCCCGAGCCGTCGCCGGTGCCGTTCAAACCCACGACCAGTCCGTAACCGATCAACTGGTTTCCCCGCACCCCTTTCAGTGAAGCGATATCCTTGATTCTCGCTGAAAGGACAGGAGGCACCATAACAAAAGAGAGCATGAGTGCCAGCACAACGGAGGTTATCAGACAACGAAAAAATCTTCTCATGTTGTTCCCCCTCTAAAACGGCCAGACAGAATCCAGGATTCTTGCCAGCCATCCCGGTCGCTGTTTGTCGCTCACCGGGCCGTTCCCCGTGTAATTGATTCGAGCATCTGCAACATAACTTGAAAGCACCGTGTTGTCGGGTGAAATATCGCTGGGTCTGATGATTCCTGAGAGGGTGATGTGCTGGATCTCGTTGTTCACCCTGATCCTTCGAGTGCCCTCGATAAACAGATTGCCATTGGGCAAGACCCTGACAACCCTGGCCGTAATGGAAGCCGTCATGCTCTCATCCCGACTCGTAGATCCCGATCCATCAAATTTGTTTCCCATGGAGGCCTTGATCATGCTCGTGTTGTCAAAGGCCTTGGGCATTCCCAGCTGTTTCTCATAACCCAGAAAATTCGTCACACCCGCGTCAACGGAAGAGGAACGTTCCGTCTTGGTGTCGGCCTTCTTGGAGGCCTTGGATGTCTCCACGATGTTGATCGTGACCAGGTCTCCGACGTTGTGAGCACGGAGGTCCTGGAAAAAACCGTCATAGGTGCTTGCATGGAAAAGGCTCGCTTCAGATCCCGTCTGGTACCCCTGAGCTTGCGTTTCGGTGGCTGGTCCGTCCCGGGAAATTTGGGGGACCGGCTGGGACATTCCGCTCTTGGTCAAGGCCTTGCCTCCCCCGCATGCGGAAAGGGCCAGCGCCGCAAGAATCACCAAACCGTTCATAACTGTTTTTTTCATGGAAATTTCTCCTAAAAGGCAACCGCTACCTGGCCGTGGCCGACCACCGTGGCAAACAGCTCTTTTCCGCTCGAGACATTGATAACCCTCACCTGTTCCCCGGACCGCGCATCTTCCAGCACCCTCCCCAGGGCCGTTATTTCTATGGTGCCGTTTTCCGCTTTGATCACAACCCGGTCTCCCTTTTTGACCGCGGGCGGCACCTCCACCATCCTCAGCTTGATCACCCTGCCGCTCTGGATTGTCGTGGTGGCCCTCTTGCCTATGACCTGGTCCAGGCTGGTGATATCGTCCTTCGAGATTCGCTCTGTGCTTTCACTGATCCCCAACAGGTCTTTCTTTTCGATAAGTTCGCCCTTTTCAATTTTCTTTGCCGTCCTGATGACCTTCCTTTTGACCCGGATACGTCCTCTGACAGGGACCTTCCTGTACACCTTGCCGTTTACGGTGAAGGTGATAACCAAAGATGTCTCTCCGACAAAATCTCCATGGGTTCTCTCCCCGGTCTTCCATGCAAGACGACCCTGTGGCAGGGTAACAGGCCCTTGCACCTTCACCTTGTCCACCGTCATGGCCTCCCTGGGCCATGGTGCATGGCTGAAAACATAGTCCCTGTATATTTTAGTCACTTTTTTGACGCTTACGAGCTGCCCGTCCCGGTGCACGAGGAGGTTCCGTGGAATCTTCACCCTGATCTCCGGGTCCCCTCCCATGACTGCCGAAAGTCTGTAGATCAGAAACCGGCTGTTCAGCGTCAGATCTCTTCCCGGAGGTGGGGCGGATGCCACTTCCAGTTCCCGTAAAGCGGCCACGCGGTCATCCTCTTGCGGGGTGAAAGAGGCTATGTCTCCGAGGGTAATGCTGTCCCTTTCAACTGTGGCCTTCTGTTTGATCAAAACCTGGAGGCCACCCGCCCATGCCGTTTCCCCTATAGCAAGGAAGAGAGCCAGAATGATAAGAACCGCTGAACCTCTTAACCATTTTCCGGACATGGTTATTTATCTCCTGATATTGTTGGCCATCTGCAACATCTCGTCAGCAGCCTTAATGGCTTTTGAACTCACCTCATAGGCCCTCTGGCTTGAAATCATATTGACCATCTCCTGCACCACATCAACATTGGACATCTCCAGGTACCCCTGCGCAACCGTTCCCATGCCGTCGACGCCGGGGTTTCCTTCAACGGGATCGCCGGAAGCCTGGCTGGTTTGGAAACGATTTCCACCGATACTCAAGAGGCCCGAGGGGTTGGAAAAGCTGTAGAGGGTCAGTTGTGCACTTGCCAGCTCCGTCCCGTCTGCGCCCATCGCCACCATGTTCCCGCCCGAGTCCACCGTAAAGTTGACGGAATTGGCCGGGATGGAGAATTCCGGCTGAAGGCGGTCTCCGTCGCCGGTGCAGATATAGCCCTCGCTGTCCACCTTGAAGCTGCCTGAACGCACGTAGACCTCCTGCCCGTTGCTCAGGACCTTGAAAAAACCCTTGCCTTCAATGGCAAAGTCCAGGTTGTTCTTGGTCTCGACATAATCGCCCTGGGAAAACATCTTTTGAACGGATACCGGCCTCGTGCCCATGCCCACCTGGATACCGGTGGGAATCTCTCCACCCGATGCCGTTGTAGCGCCGGGGGCTCGGAGTTCCTGATAAAGCAGGTCTTCAAAATCGGCCCTGCTCTTTTTGAACCCGCTGGTGTTCACATTGGCAAGATTGTTGGCGATAACATCCATATTGAGCTTTTGAGCTGCCATACCCGAGGCCGCGGTCCATAAACTCCTGATCATGATGTGTTCCTCCTTCCGTGTTGTGAGCTTACCTTAGGCGACCGATCTGATTGGTCGCCGTGCTGTCCAGCCCGTCCATCGTCTGAATTGCCTTCTGATAGCTTTCAAATGCCCTGAGCGCATGGATCATCGTGACCATTTCCTCAGAGATATTGACGTTTGAATCTTCAACATACCCCTGCCTGACGACGGTTTCCGCCGACAGGAGAACTTCTTCATTCCCTTCCTCGGCCCGGAACAGGGCACCACCCACTTTGGCCAGCTTATCCGGCTGGGATACATCCACCAGATCGAGCTGCCCGGCCTCGGAACCATCCACAAGAACCCGGCCGGCCTTATCGATCAGGATTTCTTTCCCCGAGATACTGATGGTCCCCCCTTTTCCTAAGACCGGATTCCCCTCTTGGGTCATCAGGTTGCCTTGCGCATCCGTCGTAAAATTGCCCTTGCGCGTGTAGCGCACCCCTTCCGGGGTCTGGATTTTGAAAAAACCTTTGCCGTTTATGGCCAGGTCCAGCGTATTGCCTGTGTTGCGCGCGGGGCCGTCTCCAAAATCGGTTTCGATGTGTACAAGGTTAGTATCGATCACTATTCCACCGCTTTCGGATGCAGTGGTGGTATCCGCCTCTTCAGCATCCTGGAGCATGTTTTCAAAAGAAATCCTGTCTCTCTTGAACCCGATCACCCCGGCATTTGCCAGGTTGTTTGAGATAACATCCATTCTGACTTCTTCTTTGATGCAGGCCCTGACCGCTTCCAGCATGCCGATCATAATCTCTTTTCTCCTCTTTCAATTCTCTGCTTGGGTCATTTGTACAAAGCAATCCGACACTATTGAAGGTATAAGCAATAAACGTACCAGAAGGAACAATTTGAAATGATTCCGCGAATAAGCTAGGTAACCTATCTATATTATTGACAATACCAGCTTCAAGTAAACATGTTCTGCACTTTCTTGAATGGAACAGAGTCCGGGGGACGAATTTTTTTTCTTGATCAGGGAAAAAATTACCGGGAGGTCAACGGGCTCGACGGGCCAACGGGCAAACGGGCCCAACCGGCAAATCGGTTCAACCACCTTCATATTCTTGATTCATGCGGTAGGCAAAGGCGAGAACTTCCGCTATGACCTGGTAGAGCACAGGGGGAATTTCTTCGTGCCAGTCCAGTTCCATCAGGGACAGCACCAGATCAGGGTCCTCCTTTACAGGTATCCCCTTTTGAGCCGCCAGTTCGAGAATCTTCTCAGCCGCAGCCCCCATTCCCTTGGCGGCCAGCCTGGGGGCATTGTCCTGGTGCGGATCATATTTCAGGGCAACCGCCCTTTTTCGCGTCTCTTTCATCAATATGCTTTTTCCAAGGGCTAGATAACCACATCAATCGCCGACCTGGAAACCATCCCTTCGTCAAAAGGATTGAAAGAACTCCCTTCCGGCATCAGTTCACATGCCAGTCTCCCTATTTTCAGCCCCTTCTGCTTCAATCCCTTCTCGAGCAGGGGCAGATTTTTCTCAATAAAAGAGGCGACCCGGCCGCTTGTTGCCCGGATATCCACCGATACATCGCCATCTCTCAAATGACCTGCGACCCAAATCTCTCCAAGGCGTGTGAACGTAAGATTCATTTGAATATGGTGGGTTTTTCCGTCACCCGACTTTTTTCCGAAAGCCTCCCCAAAGAGGAACCCCCTTTCATCGCCACCTGGGATGAACCAGTACCAAGCCCATCCTTCCCTTATCGCGCTCAGGTTGAGCTCCTGCTGGTTTTGGATGATGGAAAGCAACCGGTCCACCTGTTCCATCGTTGCCCGAAGATCACGGGATGTTTCTCCCCCGGATTGGAGTTCTTCTTTCAGCCTGAGCAGTAAACCCTTCAGATCATCCATCCGAAGGTTTTCAAGGGATTTTTCATTCTCGGGCATAAGGAGTTGCCGGAGGACCTTGTTCTCCCAGAACATACCGGTTGCCATCAACCTTTGCGGAAGTATGAGGGCTTCATCCTGATTCGGCCCCTGGTAGAATAGGAGAGGCAGGAGCCTGCGGATTTGCTGGAGGGTTTGACCGGGGGCCTTGCCCGGATGGGAAGCCGGTCGCCCTTCTGAAAGGTCGCGAAGGATGGCAGAAAACATCCTGCGCATCTCTCTCCCCGAATCCCACGCCTTCAACGCCGAATCCGGAATGGAATCGCCACTCCCCAGGACCTTGAGTTCGATCTGCGGACCAATCGATCCGACCAGGAATTGATACTTCCCCCCTTCCCTGAGCGATAGGGATGTGTGTGCTTCAAAGCTTTTGTTTCCAGAGGCGATCAGGACCAGACCATCTGCTTTTACCTGGAGAATTTTACCCGACAGGATTTGACCCGGTCTCAATCGAAGCGGTTTCGATTCAGGATTTGCTCGCGCTTTGCCTTGGATTTGCGCGGTGCCTTTGATCGTATTTGTGGCGGGGGAGTTAATCATTTAAGAATTTAGGGGCGCCGCATTCATAACAGCAGTTCAGAAGCAGTCACGACCCTCTGCGTCCTCTAAGTCTTCTGCGTCTGGGGTGAGCTTTTCATAGTTTCAACATAAGTTCCAGTTCACCCATGGGAATATTGAGGCGTTTGGCGATCTCCTTCATGGAAAGCCCTTTTTCTGAAAGAACTTTCGCCGATTTTTTGAGGCGTTCGGTATCGCTTGGTCCACTTTTTCCGGCCGTCTCTGTTTTATGCCAGGTATTCAGAAGGACTTCGAGTTGAAGAGAGGCGTCCTTGGCGTCTGAAAGAAGGGTTTCCAACTCCCTTACGATGTTTCCGGTCAACTCCCTTTTTTCTTTAAGATTCTTCTCCAGGGAGGCACTGATTTGCTTCATCTCCTCCAGCAGTCTTTCAGACGGCATATTCAGCTCGCCTGAGCGGGCCATCCTCCCCCTGTCCCGACGAAACAGGTTGAGGAGTATCGCCAGAAGAACCAGCATAAAAATGTCCACGGCCATCTGGCCCATTATCCAGAACTGCTCTCCCATGGCAAAATGCACCGTCAAATCGTCACGTCCAATTTGTTTCTGCGCTTCGTTTTGGAGAGGGTCTTTCCATAACTGAAAAATTCACCATCTTCGGGCAGGGCTTTTCCACTCTCCACACCTTTTTCGGTGTTATCCTTCTCAGCAAGATCTTTTAGCAGTTTTTTGTCCAAGACGATGTCTTCTTCTTTATTCCAGGGCCGTTCCCGCCCATTTTTCTTGTTCCTCTTTCTGTCCCTGATCTTCCGCTTGGGCGTCACCCCCGATACCTTCCCATGGACCGGCGTTCCTATGGAAGTGCTTGAAAGTGGTGCATAATCATCCATAGTTTGCCCTCCTGTGCTTTAGACTGGATATTCCAATCCGGAAAGTCCTTAGGGCGATCAGTTCAGAAGTAGAATTTTCGACTTCAAATCAAATGGGCGTCACACTATCCAAACTCACTTTGATATTCTTCACCGCTAAAGAATGCTCCAAGACCTTTCCGATTTCCGATTCCAACTTTGATTTTTGAGCTTCGAACCCCTCTTTGGATTTTGCAACCCTGAGGAAGTAGGTCAGCAGACTGTTACGAATAAAGGCCGGTCTCTCCCTGTATTTTTTTAACGCCTCCGCTTCCCAGCGCACCTTTATGTCCAGCTTTATGGCGATGTTTTCAGATCCCTCCTGCAGAGGCAGATAAAATGGCTGAAGCCCGGTGTCAACCAGACCATTTCCTTTTTCCCCCGCCACACCCTGAATTCTTTTAGAAGACGATTGCGCACCCCAAGGCAGATCCCAGGAGACGCCATTTCCCAGCATGACGCCCAGAATGCCCGCAAAAACGCCTGCTGATGAAAGCAACACCCATTTTTTTCGAAGGAATCTGCTGATCCCCTTTCGAAAAGGTTTTTCCGGCTCCTCACCGGTCGGGTTATCGTCTGTGAGATCCTCTTCGGTTGATGACTCATCATTCGCTTCATCGGATTCCAATGTGGAAGAATCGGGAGATTCCTCGGGCTCTTCTTCAACGGGCGCCTCGTCGAGAGGGACCTCTTCCCCTTCCACTTCTTTCTCTTCTTCCGTTTGGATCTCTTCGGGCATGGTTCTCCGCCTGCCTGTTCACTTTCTCAGTTTTTGAAATACCCTCTCACCCTGTGACGAAGTCTGGCAACTGCCTTGCTATGCAACTGGGATATCCTTGACTCGGTGTAACCCATGACCTGGCCGATTTCCTTCATAGTAAGTTCCTCATAGTAATACAAGGAAACCACCACACGTTCGTTTTCCGGCAAGGCCTCTATGGCGGTTGCCACAACCTTTTTCAATTCCCCAAGGTCAAGTGCGGCTATGGGATCCGAAAACGTCGTGTCCTGAAAAACCTGCCACAGTGTGCCCACCTTCTTGTGGCCCATCAACTCGCTGACATCTTCTTCATTGAATAAAGAGACCCCCCGGGTCTCATCCAGCATGCGGTGGAACGCTTCCAGGTCGATATCCAATTCCTTGGCAACCTCTTCATCGGTGGCCGGCTGCATCGTCCGTCTTTCCACCGCTCCAAAGGCGCTGTCAAGTCTCCTGGCATTTTTCCTGACGGAGCGCGGAACCCAATCCATGGCACGCAATTCATCGAGCATTGCGCCCCTGATTCGAAATTCCGCGTAGGACTTGAAAGCCACCCCTTTGGCCGGATCAAACTTTTCCATGGCGTCCAGGAGTCCCATGATTCCGGCGCTCATGAGGTCATCCTGATCTATATGACTCGGCAGCCTCATGGCCAGCCTGCCGGCAACCGTTTTGATCAAAGGCGCATAGCGGGTGATGAACTCATCTCTGTCTTTACCCACGATACTCATGGCCGGCTGGGCCTTCTGGTCATACTGTTTGATTTTTCTTGCTGCGCTGAGTTTCATTTCCTGTTCACGTTCTTCCGGATGATGGAATCGCAAAAAGTCTTTCCATGGGTACGATGATGACTTCCAACGAAGTCGCCTCATTCACCGGAGCTCAGGAGGAGAGCCTGAGGGTCTTTTTCGGACACTTTCTCATAGTGCACTTG
>CAYOIU010000078.1:0-13884 GCA_964404085.1 uncultured Desulfobacteraceae bacterium
GTCGAGAGACTTTTGTATACCCATTAAGACATGGATGGCCGCCACAATTTCGTCACGAATAGGCGAGGATTTTCTTGTAACTCATGAGGACAAAAAGAAATAAGCACAGGATTGAAACGAAGACATCGAGAACGGCACGGCACACGTGCATATGTCAAGCCGAATCATTTAGAGAAAGGAGTTCATTGGGTCACCCTGATCCACCATCAAGGTGTCATTCCCGCCGTTGGCGGGATTGCCTTCGATCGCTCCTCGGCGCCTTGCATCTAACACCTTGCTGGTGACCAGGAATGTCGCCAAATCCGCAGGTGAAATGCATGATGCGCAAATTAGACGGTGGATTTGGAGGTCAAATCTCCTATTGACCTTTATTAAAGTAAGCATCCATAAACGTAAACCGCATTGCACTTGCGAATTTCTGAAATCCGCTGCGAAGGGGCGAAATTCCGGCTATGCAAAGCCAGAAGAAAAAAAACGCAATAGGCTGGAGGCTAACTGGAAAGGAGAAGCTGAATGGAATTACTAGCGAATCAGGGCATTACTAAACCGGTAGGCAAAGTCAGAAATCCCATCGTGGTGCTGATTCTGGGGATCGTAACTTTGGGAATCTATATGATTATTTGGTATTATTGCATTTTTGAGGAACTCAGAAATTGGCGTGGACAGGGCTGGAGCGGAGTCCTGTATCTCATATTTTATTGATATTTTTTTGCCTCCCTCTTATTGTCATACCGTGGTTGATCCCGGCTTACGTTGGGCGAATGTTCCAGGAAGACGGGAAAGAAAAGCCCATTACAGGGCTTACAGGCTTTTGGGTTTTCCTGCCGTTGGTGGGAGGGATCGTTTGGCTTTTCAAAGTTCAGGGTTCGCTAAACACTTTTTGGAAATCCAAAGGCGCTCAGTAAAACTGCCATCAAAGGCCCTGAGGCATTGTGTAGCCTTCGCCTCACAATACCTGGCGGCCTGCATAGGAAGAAAGGATTCTCTCTTCCCCGCCTTGTACCCCCTGTTCCCGGCATGGATCAGGAGCGGTGACCGCTTCCCCGGTGCGGGCAAAGAGAATCATCTGATCGCAGGTCCCCGAGTGGGTGATAAACCTTTCGGCGCCGTTGATGATCCACCCGTTTTCTATTTGTTTCGCTGAGGTCTTTATTTGGGTCGGATCTGAACTCCATCATATCTCCCTCTTAAACCGGGTTAGATCATATTCCGCCGATTGCGACAGGCGACTTCGGATAGACAATCCCTGATCCACCATCAAGGGATCATCTGGTCGTTGCCTTCGGTCGCTCCTCCTTGCGACGTATTGTTCATACGACTCACTCGTCGCTCCTCGTCGCCTAACATCTGACGCCTTGCTGATGATCAGGAATCTCCCCCAATCGATGTCTGCAGAACATCAAACTTGAATTAGACGGTGAATTAGGGACAATGGGGAGAGAATCGTATTATAGATTGACATGGAATAAAGATTATATTTTACATTCAGTCAAGAGAATTTTGTGACCACTGGATTCATAGGGTTCATTCGCTGTCTTATTCATTTTTCAGAGCCTTTCATATCTCACGCGAGGTGACCATGGGCATTAGAGAAAGCGAAGAAAAAGACAAGTCCCATCGACCGAAAAAAATCAGACTTATCGGATTCTATCTCCGCAATATTGGAGCCAATCTTGTCGGGCTTTTCATTGTGGCACTGCTCAATATTTTCACTCCCGCAAATATCCTGGAACTCCACCAGAATTTTTTTCTGAGGGGGGGAGGCCACAGGCTGCTGGTCATTCTCGAACCCATCATTGTTGGTATCTTCTGTCTGTTCCAGTATCAGACCCAACGCCCCATAGCAGAAATCATAAGAGATACCTACAACGGAAAAGAGAGCTCCGAGAACAGTCGTGAAAAGGCCAGAAGAAGGATTCTCAATCTTCCTTATATATTCTGGTTTTTCAACCTGGCGCTGTGGATCCTTCTCTCCCTCTCTTTTATCACGTTTCTCGCCTTTCTCCTGGATGCCCCCCTCAAGCAGACCCTTATGCTCATGTTCCGGACTATGATGATCGGCGTGATCGCTGCGAATCTCTCCTTTTTTCTTGTGGAAGATCACGCAAGGAAGATCCTGGTTCCTTTTTTCTTCCCTGAGGGAAAACTGAAGGACGTTCCCGGCACCCTCAAGATCTCCATTGTGCGAAGGATTCGGATTCTCTATATGGCCGGGACCTCTGTCCCCATGATTATACTTCTCGGCACTCTCTCTTTTGCCCTATGGGATACCGGTGCGTCCACTGTGGATGCAAGCCGGTTGACACGTGAGATTTTCCTGTTCACGCTCGTACTCTGTATCATCTTTGTCATAGTTGCCCTGAGAATGAACTTTCTGGTCGGAAAATCCATTCTGAGCCCCATAAAAGAGATGCTTGCCATCATTGAAAAACTTCCAAGCGGTGACTTCAACCAGAAGATCCGTGTCACCTCAAATGATGAACTCGGAGTACTGGGCGATACCGGCAATGCCATGATCGCGGGCCTTGCTGAAAGGGAGAGGATGAGAGAGACCTTTGGGAAGTATGTGACCCCGGAAATCAGGGACCAGATACTCGAAGGCCGTATCCCTCTGGACGGACAACAGGCGGAGGCCACTCTGCTCTTCTCGGATCTCAGGGGGTTCACCGCCTATGTGGAGCGCAATGCCCCTGAAGAGGCCATCCGTTGTATGAGGGCCTATTTTACGGTTATGCAGAAGGCCATTCGTTCTCAGGAAGGGTTGGTGCTCCAGTATGTGGGAGATGAGATAGAATCTGTGTTCGGTATGCCCCTAAGGTACGAGAGGCACGCCGACAAAGCCGTTCTTGCAGCCTTGGAGATGCGAAAGAGCCTGGATGATTTGAACAGGGGAAGGGAGAAGGAGGGAAAGAGGCCCTTCAGGCATGGTATAGGAATTCATACGGGTTCCGTTCTGGCCGGAAACACGGGTAGCGAAGACCGGCTCTCTTATGCTCTCATAGGGGATACGGTGAACCTGGCCTCCCGGATTCAGGACCTGACAAAGGTATTTGATTGCGATATATTAATCAGCCAGGAGACGGCAAACAGTCTCCAAAACTCTTTTCAGATGGAAAAGAAGCCCCCTCAGATGGTGAAAGGGTATTCAAGACCAATTGTTGTCTATCGGATAATTTGACTTCGCACCCTTCCCTGAAAACGGTTTTGAGAGAAGGGTGGAGGTATTAAGGGGCACAAAAGGGAGTTGCACAAATGCTGTTTCTAAATCCCAAAAAACCGATCGCCACATGTGAATCAAGTTCCTGCGATGATTGCCCTGGCGAAAACAATCTTCATTGTCATTTCAGCCTCATGGATTGGGTGCATTTTCTTCTCATTTCATTCCCCCCTTTTCTGTTGGGAGGTGCCGGAATCTATCATATGACCGGCTGGTTACTCATACCTTGGATAATCTTTTTGGTTGCCTTTTTTGGATTTATTGAAATCCGCGTTATGTGTTCTCACTGCCCCCATTACGGCGAGCCGGAAAGCCATCTAAAGTGCTGGGCAAATTACGGCTCTCCCAAACCATGGAAGTATCGACCCGGTCCGATGACAATCATCGAAAAAACCGTTTTCTTCGGTGGGTTTGCTATTGTATGGGGCTATCCGTTACCCTTCTTAATTTTTGGCAAGCAGATGTTTTTATTGGCTGTTTATCTGATTACAACTACTGGTTTCTTTATGACCTTGAAAATGTTTATGTGTTCGAGATGTATGAATTTTGCTTGTCCTTTAAACTCTGTTAACAAAAAAGTGCGTAAACAATTCTTTGATAGAAATCCATCTGTTGCAGAGGCATGGGGTAAGAGATAGTAAATGAAGCTGATGCGCCGACCCTGGAAAATGGGAACCCTTGAAATCAAGAACAGTCTGGTAAGAAGTGCCACGGCTGAAGGATTGTCAACTGAGGTCGGGGCTCCCACTCAAAGGCTGATCGATATCACCGCAGAGCTTGCCGGAGGAGGCGTGGGGCTGATCATAGCCGGTACCGCTTATATCAGCCGTGAGGGCAAAGGGGATAAGAATACCACCGGAATGGACCGTGATAGCCTTATCGAACCGTTAAGTCGATTGTGCGGCGCGGTTCACAAGGCCGGCGGCGTTCTGGCTGCCCAGTTACTGCACTGTGGTTCCACCCTGAGCCCGGCAATGCTGCCTGAAAAAGAAGCACTTTTCGGCCCTTCTGCGATGATTGATCCTGTATGTGGCCATCCGGTTGTGGAATTGAGCAAAGATCACATTCTCAAAATCGTTGGTGATTATGCAAACGCGGCATCAAGAGCAAAGAAAGCCGGGTTTCGGGCGGTTCAGATCCATGCTGCTCACGGTTATCTTATCAACCAGTTTTTAAGCCCATCACGCAACCAACGCAAAGACCAATACGGCGGGCCTCTTGAACACCGTGCCCTATTGTTGTATCAGGTATATGAAGCAGTTCGCGGGGCCGTGGGAAAAGATTTTCCTGTATTTGTCAAAATGAGTGGTTATGATGGATTTCCCGGTGGAGTCGGGGCAAAAGAGGTTTCGCAGGTGGCATCCACACTCGATGCAATGGGTATTGACGCCATCGAGGTCAGTGCAGGTACCCCCGAGGGTGCCAAGAAAGGCGGCTGGGATCATATCATTCCGGCGCCTTTCAAAGAAGGCTCTTTATTGAAATATGCCTTGCAGATCAAGGAGAAGGTCCATTGCCCTATTATCTCCGTGGAGGGTTGGCGGACCCCTTTGGAAATAAATAAGGCCTTGGAAAAAATAGATGCAGTCTCCATGAGCCGCCCCTTTATCAGGGAACCCGATTTGGTCAATCGATGGTTGAGCGGCGACCTCTCCCCTGCCCTCTGCATCTCGTGTAACAAATGTCTTGATCTGGTAGTAGAGTCGGGGTTGGGATGCATTTTTCATAACCGCACCCAAGGAAAAACAGTTTGAATGCTCAAAAGGACGAGGACATAAAGGGAGGGAGAAGTGAATCACATTTTCTGGTATCAAGGTTATGAACTGTCGTTGAGGAATATTGTCCGAGCTGAGAATTGTCATCTATTTGATGCAGAGGGTTTGAGATATGTTGATCTGGAATCCGGCGTTTGGTGTACGTCGATAGGGCACGGAAATCCGAGGATACGCCGTGTCATGAATGACCAGGCCGCTCTCATTGCCCATACCGGCTTTTCCTTTTCGAATCAGATCGTGGAGGAAGCAGCTCAGGAAGTTCTATCCTTACATGGATTCGAGGGGGGAAAATGTGTATTCCTGTGTTCAGGCAGCGAGGCCGTTGAGTTCGGCGTTCGTGTAGCACAATCGATTAATGCAAGGCCCATGTTGATGACGATGGCGGACTCCTATTTCGGAGCTTATGGATCGGCCAGTATGAAACAGGAAGATGAGTGGTTCTGTTTTGTCTGGATGGAATGCGCCGGATGTCAAAATGCCGGCCCTTGCAGCGAAAAATGCGATCTCTGGGCCAAAATTCCCTTTGACAAAATCGGAGGATTCCTTTTCGAGCCGGGCAGCTCGTCCGGTCTTGTTCGCTTTCCTCCTCGGAAACTCATCGGAAGTGTTGTTTCCGAAATGAGAGCAAACGGCGGGCTTGTTCTGATCAACGAGGTAACTACCGGTGTCGGACGGACCGGTAAATGGTTCGGGTACCAGCACTACAATATTCTTCCTGACATTGTTGCTATGGGAAAAGGTATCGGAAACGGGTATCCTGTCAGTGTGACCGCCTTTTCACCCGGTTTGATAAAGAAATTAGGTGGCACCCGGATCAAGTACGCCCAATCGCACCAGAACGATCCGCTTGGAGCTGCCATCGTGCTTGAAGTGATACGGGCCATCAGTGAAGAGGGATTAATCGAGCAGGGAAAGGATATAGCGGTGATGCTTAAAAGCGGACTGGAGGACATCAAGAATCGCACGGGAAAGATAAAGGCGATTCGTGCGCGGGGCTTGATGGTGGCCCTTGAACTGGAAGATGATTTGAAAGCCTCCTATACGACCTATGTACAAGGGGAGCTTGTGCGAAATGGCTATCTTTTGGCCCAGCGGCCGGGCCTCAACGTCCTCAGAATTGATCCAAGTTTAACCATTGAAAGCAGGGACATCGAGGATTTCTTGAAGGTATTTGAAAAGGTTCTGACACACAAATGCACCTGAAACCTTACTTCGCTCAAAGTCAATAGCTGATCCTGGGATTGGATTGCAGCTTGCTTCTTCCCATCAGGAGGGGTATTTTATGGAAGATGGGGATTGATAATGTATTTTTAACATTCGCGAATCGTGAAAGGAGGAGGCGTCATGGCAAAGAAGAAGATATTGATGCTTGTGGGGGATTTTGTGGAAGACTATGAAACCATGGTTCCATTTCAAATCCTGAACATGGTGGGTCATGAGGTGCATGCGGTCTGCCCCGGGAAAACGTCAGGCCAGACAATCAAAACCGCTATTCACGATTTTGAAGGTGATCAGACCTACAGCGAGAAGCGGGGGCACAATTTCCCGGTTAATGCCAGTTTTGATGAAGTTGATCCCGGGGACTATGACGCCCTGGTTATCCCCGGTGGCAGGGCCCCGGAATACCTTCGCCTTGAAGACCGTGTTCTAGAAATTGTCCGCCATTTTGCGGAAAACGATAAGCCGATTGCCGCCATTTGCCATGGAGCGCAATTGCTTTCAGCGGCCGGGGTTCTAGAGGGGAAGAAATGCTCTTCTTACCCCGCTGTCAAGACCGATGTAGAGCTGGCAGGTGGCGCCTGGGTCCCAAATAACGAAACCTTTTCCAACGCCCATACTGACGGAAATCTCGTGTCTGCGCCAGCATGGCCGGCCCATCCGGAATGGATGAAGCAATTTCTCCATGTTCTCGGTTCAAAGATTGAACCTTGATACCGGGACTTGGTTGGGAGGGGGGCGTGGTGATACCCTGTAACTGGTGTTGCCTACTTAGACTTCCACTCTGATTATGTTCAAATCATCCCTATGCTTTCGGGCGGGATCATAACCCACAGCTCCTCACCCATGCTGATTCCGAGGCCACTAAAATTTTCCTTCGGCACCAGAACGCTCATGGGTATGCCCACATCCACAAGGATCCTGACCTTGTCCTTTTCATCCGCAACCTGAAGGAGTCTCCCCTTGAATAGGCCTTCCCTTGAAGATGGTTCTTTTTTGTTGATGGATATCAGTTCAGGGTTGATGAAAACCTTCACCAATCCCGATCTGTCTCTCCGAACAGGCAGCTTGATCCCGTTTTGCGTGGCGCAATAATATCTTCCGTCTCTGTCCTTTGCGATCCGCCCGCTGAATATATTCTCATAGATGGTGGAGGCCCTCTTTCCTTCAAATAGGAAAACCATCTCATCTGCCACCCGGGATGCCTGAATCCTGTCATGCGTTGTAAAAATTACGGAGATACCTTTTTCCTGATTTATCTGTCTGATGATATGTTCTATGGTGATCTGGTTCTCCACATCCACGCTGGCCGTGGGCTCGTCCAGAAGGATAACCGCCGGTGAGCAGGCAAGGGCTTGCGCAATGGCCACTCTCTGCGTCTCGCCTCCAGAGAGCCTGTTGGCTCGAGATTCCTTGAATTCCTCCATGCCCACAAGGCCTAACAGCTCTTCAACGATCTCCCCCCTTTTTCCTTTGGGAATCTTTCTCAGCTTCAGTGGAAACTCCACATTTTTTGAAACGCTCGTGCTGAAGAGTATGGGTTGCTGCTGCACCAGAACCACCTCCTGGCGAAGTTTCACCAGGCTTGGGCTTCTGTAGTCCACCGGCTTTTTCTTGTATCTGACCAATCCTTTGCTGGGCGCAAGGATAAAGGCCAGAATTTCCAGAAGTGTGGTTTTTCCAGCGCCATTCGGCCCAAGCAGGCCGACGATCTTCTCCCGCTCAAACGCCAGGTGATCCAGATCCAGGACGTTCCTTTCGTCATAGGTCTTTCCTAGTTTTTCAACCTCATATAGCATACTTAGCTTTTGGACCTGCCCTGAAAATGGTTGAAAAAGACGTTGGCGGAAAAACTGACCAGCAAGAGCACAATGCCCAGGGCAACACTTAATACAAACTCCCCCTTGTCATATTCGAGAGCCATTGCCGTGGTTATGGTCCGCGTGAACCCCTTTGCATTCCCCCCGAGCATCATACTGATGCCCACTTCCGCAATCACCCTTCCAAAGGCCACAATAATGGCGGCAACGATACCGAAACGGGCCTCCCTTATAATCACCCATCCAGTCTGAAACGCGTTTGCACCGAGTGTCAATGCGGTCTTGCGATAGCGGTCGTCGATGCGGCTTATGGCTGAGACGGTGAATGTGGTGACAATGGGGATGATCAGAAATACCTGGCCGATAATGATCGCCTTCTGGGTATAGAGGAGGTCCAGGGGGCCAAAGATCCCTCGCCTGGAGACAAAGGTATAGACAAAAAGCCCGATCACAACGGTGGGCAATGCGAGGAGGGTATTGAGCACGGTTATGAGGAACCGTTTGCCGAAGAAGTCATTCAGGGAAATGAAGAGCCCTGCAGGAATGCCGACGATGCTCGCGATCAGGGTTGATGCACAACTCACCCTCAAGGATACTGCTATGATTTCAAGCAGTTCCGGATCCATATGGACTATGAGCAAAATCGCTGATCGAAAGCTATCGACGAAAAACGACATGGATTTTCCTGAATGGCATACTCATAAAAAGCTAACTTATGCCGCAAGCGGCAGCCTATGAAGTCATCAAAGATGTTTGTCCCTCAACAGTCTAATTTGAAGAAAGCGCATCAGGGAAAAAGGCCTGATGCCCCTGGATCTTGTAACCCGCGATCATTGCCTGGGCCTTCCTGGAAACAAGCCATCTGGCAAGACGCTCCGCCTGTTCGAATCTGACATGGGGATACTTCTTCGGGCTTATGGGGATTATCCCATAGGGGTTGAACAGATTCGGATCTCCCTCACACAGGATCTCCAGGTCCAGTCCCTCTTTTCTTCCCAGTTTATATTTAAGATAAGTTCCTCGGTCGGCTAAAATATACCCCTGTTTCTCCTCTGCATAGGTCAAGGCCTTGCCCATGCCCTGGCCGATGGAAAGGTACCATTTGCCCAAGCCCTCCGGATGCTGGAACCCGATGCTCTTCTTTTTTCCCTTCTTAATGATCTCTCTGGTCACTCTCTTAAGGGGAAGGCCCGTGGCCTTCCACAGATTCTGCTCCTTTGTGTGCGTCCCGCTGTCATCGCCTCGGGACACGAATCTTGCCTCTCTCATTGCGATCTTCTTGAGGGCATCAGCAGCATTTTTCATCCCCTTGATCCCTGCTGGATCACTCCCTGGCCCAAGGATGACGAAATCGTTGTGCATCACACCCAGCCTGTAGGCGCCGTAACCATCTGACACGAATTTCTCCTCTCTTGCCTTGGCGTGCACAAAAATGATGTCCACGTTGCCGTCCATGCCGTCTCTGATGGCAGCGCCCGTGCCCTTTGCAACCACCTTGACCTGGATACCCGTGTCCCTGGTGAATTCCGGAAGCAGCACATCCAGAAGCCCGGAATTTTCCGTGCTCGTGGTCGTGGACATCTTGATAGTCTTCTCCGCCCCTATCGTCGTGGACGGGACTATAAACAGTGCAAAAAGCAATACAACTATCCGAACATACCTTCCTTTCATCTCTTCCTCCTCTCAAAATCAGTTTGAATTTTCGCCCACCATCGTCCTGAAATGGCACGACAATTTATAGCCCTAAAGGTCATTTATTGTCAAGTATGATTATCTGTTTCTTCGTTTTTTCTTTAAACTTACCATAACTTACCAATAATACCTATGTGCGCTGAGGTGCATGTCCCCAGACTTCACTTTCTAACACCATCTCCCTTGCCATATTTGCCAACATATTTTAGAATTTATTTTTTTATAAAGACCTTTGTGCTTTTGGATGTACTACTTGGCCGCAATTTCGGAGCCGCTTTTTCCACCAAAATTATGTGGGCAGTTGAGGAACTCGCCCGGGTTTAGAGGAAACCAGTATGGCGAGTAAAAGAAAGAATCGTGTGCGTCCGGTTGAAAGGGCAGGCAGTCTCGACAGTCGAATGCGAAGATGGATACAAAATCCGCGGAAAATACTGGGGCCATACATTGAAGAAAGAATGACGGTACTGGATGCTGGCTGTGGTCCGGGTTTTTTCACTATTGATATGGCTCAGATGGTTGGGAAATCCGGTCGTGTTATTGCTTCTGATCTGCAGGAAGGCATGCTTCAAAAACTGAGTGAGAAGATTCAGGGAACGGAGCTGGAGGAACGCTTTACCCTGCATAAAAGCGAAGAGGACAGAATAGGCGTGTCAGAGCCTGTTGATTTCGTGCTGTTGTTTTACATGGTTCACGAAGTCCCAAACATTGAAGGACTTTTTGGCGAGCTGGTAACCATTCTGAAACCCAACGGAAAAGTTCTCGTGGTAGAACCACCCTTTCATGTTTCACAAAAGACGTTTGACGATACCGTTCAAAAAGCCCGTAAAGCCGGTCTCCAAGCTGTTGAAGGGCCGAAGGTCTTTTTAAGCAAGACAGCGATTCTAAAAAAGGGGAAATGATCGTCATCCTAGGAAGGATACGAAGCGCTTCTTATAGAGCCGAAAGGCGTTCCCAATACCGGAGATTCGGAAAGCCATATGGCTATCAATCAGGTAGAGTGGATTTAGCACGCCTTTATTGCGTTGGACAGGCGGGATCTCATTTTCCTGGAAGAGAAGAGGTTATTCTAAGACTCCCGGCCGTTTTTCATCCACCTTCCTCATATAGCCGGGGATGTCTTTCTTCCATTTTTCTTGTATCTTCCTGCGGTAAAAATTTTCACCTTCCTTGACCTCGAACAGAATTGAAAATTTTGAAACTGGCTTAACAGAAGACATTAGGGTATAATTGCGGATGTGAAAATCAGATGTTTACGGAAATTGACGCCAATAAGCCTAATACTGAGGCATGCACTAACCCTGAGGAATTATAAGGAGAACTCATGACAAAAGAAGACCTCTTGTCCTCCGTTTCCATATTTTCCCACATGAAAATGAAGGATCTGAGACGCATTGCGGGTCACGCCCGTTTTCGGGAGTTTCATACGGGAGAGGTGATCATTCGTGAAGGAGAGTACGACAACAGCCTCTTCGTTGTTTTCAGGGGGGTGGTTCAAGCCATTAAAAGCCTTGGAGACAAAAACGAGAAAGATCTTGGAATTCTTGGTCCCGGTTCCTATTTTGGGGAGATCGCTCTGATTGACAATCTGCCCCGTTCGGCAAGTGTGGTTGCCAAGGAGGACACCCAGGTCCTTTGCCTCGAGCAGTTGGACCTGCACAAGGAGATTGAGAAGTTTCCCCCCATGGCAATCGAAATGATGCAAATGCTGAGCATGCGCATTCGGGCCAATGAAAAGTTCATCAAAAACACTCTGGGCAAGTTCCTGCCGATTTGTTCAAACTGCAAAAAAATTCGTGAAGACAACGGATCTTGGACCGCAATAGAGGAGTTCATCCGTGACCGTTCTGAAACGGAATTCAGCCACAGCCTGTGTCCTGACTGCGCCAAAAGGCTGTATCCTGAATTCTACAAAGGTGATGGAAAACAGGATTGAATGTCCAGGTCACGCGGTGCCTGAAAAGTGCAAATCTTTCCCAATTCCGTGAAGGTCTCAGGAAAATAATTCCCCGATTCATTTACCAGCCTTTCACGGTTTATACCATAATCTATTTATTTCAATAAGTTAACTACTTTTCTGACATTTGGCATGAAGTAAGCATCTGAAGGGATTCATTGCTTATTTTTCATTTATGTCAAACAGATGATTTTTTTGCTGAAAATGGTGTGCAGTAAAAGGTGATTCATGAATTGGGACTTTCTGGAAGCCGATCCTTATGAAGGACCCTATGCGGGTATTGCTCAGGAGGAAGCAGGGGAACGATTTCCTTTCTCCACCTTTGAACAGATATTTCAGCAAAAAAAAACGGGGGGGCGATCTGAGTGGCACATCCCATGGTCCGATTTGATGATGACCATGTTCGTTCTTTTCGCCGTCATGTATGTTTACTCCTCTTCAAAAAACCAGGTTGTACCCCCCACCGGCAGTGAGCCTGTTTCCAGCATTTCGAAGATTTATGACATGAGCAAAAGTGCATTCCAGGAAGGCGGCATGGAGAAAATTGCATCCGTGGAACTCATTCCAGACAAAGCGGTCAAGATTCTCTTGACCAGCGATTTGCTCTTTGACACGGGAAAAGCCGATTTGAGGCCGGGGGCTATCGATGCCCTCAAACAGGTTGCAACAATCCTTCAAACGACTCCCTATCTGGTGACTCTCGCCGGGCACACCGATGATATCCCCATTCATACTCAATATTTTCCGAGTAATTGGGAGCTTTCCACAGCACGAGCCTCCGCGGTAGCCAGATTTCTTATTGAACAAATGCACATTCCTGCGGATAGATTCTGTGTAAGCGGTTACGCCGATATGCATCCTCTCCGATCCAATGATTCTGATGAAAATCGAGCTGTGAATCGACGCGTTGAAATAATGATCACCAAAGCCAAACCTGTGCACGATCTCGACAAGTTCAATACCGTCTCTGAAAGTAGGAACTGATCATGAAAAATTCTTTGACCATAGAGGAAACCAAGGACATGAATGGAGGAAAATGGATGGAAAACCGCACCAGTCTGGCTGTTTTCATTTGCATCATCCTTTTTGCACTGGGGTTCCTTCTGGCAGGAAACCTTGGCCTGTATTTCAATCTCATAGGATTCCTTATCGTGGCAGGCGGCACGTTTGGGGCCACGTTGCTCGGCTTTTCCAGCAAGCGTCTCATGATCGTCTGCAAGATCCTGAAGAGCGCCTACTATAAATCCGTTAAACGGCCCGGTGAAATAGTGGAAATCCTGGTGGATCTGTCGGTAAAGAGCAAGATGAGGGGTATCCTCTCCCTGGAAGAGGATGAAGGGGAAACGTCCCTTTTGTTTTTGCGGCGTTCACTCGGATTACTGGTGGACGGGTACAAAGCAGATCAGATCAGAGAAATTCTCTCTACCGAAATGTACTTTTTCAAATTGCGGCGCTCTGAATCCGAGCGGGTCTTGAGAACCATGGCTGAACTGTGTCCGTCTTTCGGGATCGTGGGCAGTATTATCGGGCTCATCGGGATGATAGCGGGTGCGGGCAATACGGCCAATATCCTGGCCACGATTCCCATCGCTCTCACGTCGACCTTATATGGTATCATTCTTTCCAACTTTTTGTTTCGCCCTTTTGAAACGAAGATCGCGGACCGGACAAACCAGGAACTCCTCCTGCAGAAAATCATCATGGAGGGCATTATCGCCATCGCCACAGAGCTGAATCCAAGGGTTCTCGAGGCCAAACTCAAATCCTTCCTGACACCTTCTTCACGGAAAGGAAGGCTCGTTTCTCTACAGAGAATCCAGGAAAAATTCAAGATCAGCGAGGAGTCCTTGCACCCATCATATGCGCAAACATCATCCGGTTAAGCCGGGTTTCTCAGCGAGCAAATCGGGACATCCTTAAGATACTTCTTGACACCACAGAAAAAATGACCTACATGTAGGGTCATGCCCAGATCAGCACGATTAGATGCCCCCGGCCTCCTCCACCACGTCATGATCCGGGGGATGGAAGACCAGGAGGTCTTCACGGACGACAATGATCGTGAAAACTTTCTGAATCGCCTCTCTGTACTACTCTCAGAAACCGGGACCTTGTGTTATGCATGGGCACTGCTTCCCAGCCATGCCCATTTTCTGTTCAAATCCGGTAGTCTCACCCCCCTGCCCACTCTCATGATGAGATTGCTCA
>CAYOIU010000079.1:0-13740 GCA_964404085.1 uncultured Desulfobacteraceae bacterium
TAGGATATTTCGAGGATTAGAATTTGAGCATGACGCGGAGATCGGGCAAAAGGGGGCGTTTTGAAATTGGCTCGGATTTTTATTCACGGCCTTGAGAGCAACAACCAGGGGACCAAATCCCGGTTTTTCCGGGAGAGATACCCGGATATAATCATTCCAAATTTTGATGGAACCCTTCAAGAAAGGATGAAAAAGCTGGAGCAGGTCCTTGCAGGAAAAGAGGATATCCGCCTGGTGGGTTCCAGCTTCGGGGGCCTCATGGCGACCCTTTTTGCCATGGACCATCCCTCTCGTGTGGCAGGGCTTGTCCTCCTGGCTCCCGCCCTCAACATGCTCCCGTTTGTTCCCGACAGGGAGGTCGGTCCCATTTCACTCCCGGTCCGGCTCTATCATGGAACGGCCGACACGGTTATCCCCCTGGAAGAGGTGGTGCCTGTGGCCCGAAAACTCTTTACCGATCTCGGCCTGCACGAGGTGGAGGATGACCACATGCTGCACGAGACCTTCCGGGATATCCCCTGGGACGAATGGTTGTAAAGGATTTACAGGCCCTCCTCCCTGTACCCTTGAGGCACGGGGATCCCGTCCACATAGACCCGATTCGCTCCATCCAGGCCGAAGCGACCCCTCGCGATCATCTCGATGGTGCGCGGAAAAATGCGCCAGTCCCCCGTCTCTTTGAGACGTTCCTGATGCTCATCCACCACGTGCTGAAAATGCTCCCGGTCCGCCAGGAGTTTTTCCAGGGGGAGGGGAAGGTTCACCGTGAGCGGGGCGGAGACCATGAGCAAAGGGCCCGTATCCACCCCTTCATCCGTCCACAAGGTCGATGCGCGTAAGAACTGTTCGCCCGCCTCAATGGCATCCCGGACCGCGTGGTCGCCCACGTATTTGCGACGGCCGTCCGGTGTAAGGATGGAAAGGTCGGCCGGGTGCACATTCACACAATGGAACAGGGTAATGTAGCTCATGTATCCGCCCAGGGCGATTGCATCGATTTCAAAGGTGTCCACAAGCCGTCCTGCCAGACGATCGTATTCCTTCCTGGCGGCCAATCCTTCGGCCGTGAGGGCACTCCGCTTGATCGAACGCAATGCATGGAATCTCCGAATATCATAACTGAAATAGGGAAGGCCGTTTTCAAGGGCGATTTGTTCTCCAGCGGAACCGCCGTCAGAGCGGTCGCTGAAGATGAACAGGACCTCGAAGGGCGCGTTCCCCTCTTCCCGCTCCAGTTCGTGTTGGTATTCCATGAGCATGCGAATATTGGTCCCTGAGCCGGACATGAAGGCCGCCACCCGCATGGACCGTCCCGTGGCCTCCGGGTCAAAAATGGGTCTTATAGCCATGATAACGCCTCCTCTCGTTTATGACATCAAGGCCTCAACGGGTTTGAGATGGTAAGGGCTTCCCTGTTCCAGGGCCGTAAGGACACTCCCTCCTCCGGTGAAATAGTAGGTGTCCGAGGTGTCAAGCCCCTTTAAATAGACTCCCGGGCAAAGGGTTTTCAGGGCCTCCAGGGTATCCCCTCCCCCGAAGAGCTTCAGTGCGGAGTCGTTGCTCGAAATGGCCTCGTAGAGGGCCTTGGATCCCTCGAAAAAATCGGGCATGAAACCCATGACCGCGTTGGTAAAGATGGTCCGGGCGGAATGGATCACATTTTCGATGATGTCCGTCTTCAGGGATTGGGGCGCCACATCCAGTATGTGCCCCCCGCTTCCTTTCTCTTTCAATTTTTCCAGAGATCGCGTGCGGAAGGTCTTCTTGGCCTTTGGCCCGATATTGTCCGTCTCAACGAGATAGGGCAGTTCAATAATCTTTCCCATTTCCCGATCCTGTTCGACCAGTTCAATGGCGAGTCGGCAGTCTTCATCGGAGACGCCGCCGATCTTGATGCCGTACTTGGCACACAGGAAGGTATTGTACATGAGGCCGCCGAGGATCATGTGATCCACCCTGTCATAGAGCGCCTTCACAGGCCCGATCTTCGTGTCATACTTGGCACCGGCGACAATGGCCAGGAAGGGCCGTTCAGGCTCAAGGGCGCCATAAAGATTCTCGATTTCCTTTCGGAGCAATGGGCCGGCATAGGAAGGCATGCGTTTTGCGATATCATAGGTCGACACGTGGGGCTGCCAGGAACCGAAGGCATCGTTTACAAAGATATCAGCCATTCCGGCCAGTTCCTCCGCGAACACCGCACCTTCCGGGCCCTTGGATTGTTCCCCCTGGAACCATCTCGAGTTGGGGAGATAGATGATGCTGGTCTTTCCGGCCTTCAGATCTTCAACCGCAGGCAGGATCATCTCATCCACGTGAAGAATGCCCTTTTCCGGGTCTATGGGGAATTCAGGGATGTGTATCCTCACCCCCAGTTTTTGACGGAGATAGGCCGCAACGGGAGCGACGGACTGGCCTTCATCGCAGGTTATCCTTCCCGTATTTTTGTCCCGGGGTCTGCCTATGTGGGTGAGAAGGATGGGCCTTCCCCCCTTTTCAACAACGGTGTAGAGAGTTCCGAAGGTGGCGTCGATGCGATAGGGGTCTTTGATCTTTCCGTTCTTGACCACATTATGATCCACGCGAATGAGAACCACCTTTCCCTTCAGATCGGCCTGTTCAACCAGCCGTAAACGGGGGTCCAAGATCGGTCTTTCCATTTGGCAACCTCCACTTTATGGGTTATAGTGATCCTTTTCCCCCAGTCTAATTCCCAAGCGGGTCCGGAATCAAGCTGAAAATTGCCTGACACAGGAAAGGAGAGTCCTCGGATGATCGTGAGAAACATCAATGACAAGGAGGTGCTGGACACCACCTATCTTGCCCATGGCGGAGCCGTTGCCCAGATGATCCTGGACCAGAGGACCTTGAAAGAGATCGGGTTCCTCGCCATCGCCAGCCTGGCTCCGGGAAAGGAAATCGAGGCCCATGTGGATCCCATGGAGGAAATCTATTTTGTGCTCAAAGGATCGGGCGTGATGCGTGTGGACGAGGAAGAAACACAGGTCGGCCCCGGAGACGCCACCTGGATTCCGGTGGGGTCCGCGCATGCCCTCCTGAACGATGGGGAGGGTGAATGCATTATCCTGGTAGTGGCCTCACCGGTCCCCTAACCACGACGTCTTAGAATGGAAAAGGCCCTGATTATTCGACCCGGCGCCATGGGAGACACCCTGATGCTCCTGCCTGCCTTGAAGGACCTGGGAAAAAAGGTGCAAATGACCGTTGTGGGGCGGGAACCGGGGCTTCATTACCTGGGGGAGATTGACGTGAAATGCAGAAATATGGAAGGCCACGGGTGGCACAGGCTCTTTCAGGAGAAGCTGGATGTCCGTCGGGGTCTCCCCGTCACCTCCCATGACCTTGTGGTGGCCTTCCTGGGGGACAGGGGGAATAGGATCCAAAGGAATCTGAGGGGTTTTTTCCCCAATGCCCGGGTCCATGTGAAGGAGGCGTACCCCGGAGAGGAAGAAGGAATTCACGTGGGCCATTATCTCTGCCGGGCCCTGGCCGAAACGGGCCTTCCGGTTCAGCCGGAGCGGGCCATGGATAGGGCCTTTAGGGGTGCCCTTTTCCATGGAAGACATCACAGATCCCCAAGGGGCCCGGTGGTTATCCATCCGGGTTCCGGATCGCCTCGGAAGAATCTGTCTCCTGAACTGTGGACCGCTTTTCTAAAGCGGATCCAAAGCGAGCCTTCATTCAGGGATCGCCGGAAGGTGTTGCTTCTGGGACCGGCCGAAGAACCCATCAAGGTTTTTTTTGAAGATCGCCTGCCTGGAGGGGAAAAGCTCATTTGGTGTCCCGGGGAAAGCGCCCTCCAGGAATTGCTTGGGAAGGCCGGGCTCTATTTAGGCCATGACAGCGGTGTGACGCACCTGGCCGCCATGCTGGGTGCCCCGACCGTGGCTGTTTTTAAGGAAAGCCCTGTGGCCTTGTGGCGACCATTGGGACCGACCGTCGAGGTCCTTCAGTACAGGGACGCAGACGGGGAGGTACTCGAACGTCTGATCGATGCGGCAAAACGGTTCGTCCGATGACAGATGGGGCTTTGTCAGTATTGACTTTTGGCACACTTCCATCCCCCCTTCCTCCGTCTCTCTCAGCGCTGACCTTTTTAGATCATTTTCGTTTAAAAACTTTGTCAAAAGGATTGTTGAAAGGCTGAACCTTCGGTTTTTCGGGCTTTCGTTTTTGCGCCGTGATTTTGTTTGCGAATTTCTTTTTGTCCCTGGCTGGTTTTTGTCCTTCCGGTGTTTTTCTCATGGAAAGTGAAACGCGGCCTCTTGCAAGGTCCACATCCAGGACCTTCACCCTGACCCACTGGTTGACCTTGACCACCTTGTGGGGATCCTTCACAAAGTGGTCCGCGAGCTGGCTGATGTGCACAAGGCCGTCCTGATGAACCCCCACGTCCACGAAGGCACCGAATGCCGTGACATTGGTTACGACCCCGTCGAGGGTCATGCCGGGTGCCAGGTCCTTCACGTCCTCGATCCCCTCAGCAAAACCGGGGACCTCCAATTGCTTCCGTGGATCCCGCCCAGGCTTGGCCAGCTCGGCCATGATATCCGTGAGTGTCGGCATCCCGATCTGGTCCGTGACGTAGCGGGAAAGGTCAATCTGTTCCCTGATCGCGCTGTTCGCCATCAGTTCCTGCACTGAACAGGACAGGTCCCCGGCCATGGCCTCAACGACCCCGTAAGATTCCGGATGCACTGCGCTTGCATCCAGCGGATTCTTACCGTTTCTGATCCTCAGGAAACCGGCCGATTGCTCAAAGGCCTTGGGACCCAGACGCGGGACCTGTTTGAAGTCTTTCCGGGAGGAAAACGGTCCGTTCGTGTCCCGCCGGGTCACCAGGTTTCCGGCCAGCTGGGGACCCAGCCCGGATACATACGTGAGGAGTTCTTCACTTGCGGTGTTTACTTCCACGCCGACCGCATTGACGCAGCTCACGACCACGTCATCCAGGGTCCTCTTGAGGGCCGTCTGGTTGACATCGTGCTGGTACTGGCCGACACCGATGGCCTTGGGCTCAATCTTGACAAGCTCCGCCAGGGGATCCATGAGCCGTCTGCCGATGGAAACGGCTCCCCTCAGGGTCAGGTCCAGGTCCGGGAATTCCTTTCGCGCCACCTCCGAAGCCGAATAGACCGAAGCGCCACTCTCGCTGACCAGAATCACCTGCACATCGCCTCCCAGATTCATTCCCCTGATAAAGCGCTCCGTTTCCCGGCCTCCCGTGCCGTTTCCCACTGCGATGGCTTCGATCTCGAATCGTTTGAACAGGTCCCGGATGGTCTCGGCGGCCTTTGATTTCTGCTGTTCCGAGCCGACGAGATAGATCGTGTCGGTGTGAAGGACCTTTCCCTGGCGGTCCAGGCACGCGAGCTTGCACCCTGTCCGCAGCCCCGGGTCAACACCCATGACCGTCTTTTGCCCAAGGGGAGGGGCGAGGAGCAGTTCCTTCAGATTGTCCGCAAAGATCTGAATGGCCTCCTTATCGGCCCGTTTTTTGGTTTCCAGGCGGATCTCCGTTTCCATGGATGGGCAGAGAAGCCGGTCATAGCCTTCCTGGAGGGCCTCCAACACCTGCAGGGAGGCCTGCCCCTCACCCTTTACGAAGAGGGCCTCCAGGATCTTGAGGGCCTCTTCTTTCGGGGGCGTCACCCCTAGGGCCAGGAAACCCGCCTTTTCCCCCCGCCGCATGGCCAGGATACGGTGTGAGGGTGCCCTGCTTACGGGCTCTTCCAGTTCGAAGTAGTCCCTGTACTTGGCCGCCTCCTCTTCTTTTCCCGCCACTACCCTTGACCTGAAGCAGCCCTTTGCCTTGAAAAGCCCTCGCATCTTCTCCCGGGCCTTCCCGTCTTCGCTCATCCATTCAGCCATGATGTCCCTGGCGCCTTTGAGGGCGGTGTCCACAGATTCAACGCCCTTTTCCTCGTCAACGAAGACAGCCGCTTCCCGGGAAGGGTTCGTGTCTTCTTCCTGATCAAAGAGTTTTGCTGCCAGGGGTTCCAAACCTTTTTCCCTGGCAATGGTGGCCCTTGTCCGCCTCTTGGGTCTGAAGGGCAGATAGATATCTTTCAGCGTGGTCAGGGTTCCGGCAGCGAGGATGCTCTTTTCCAGGTCGTCCGTGAGGAGTTCCCTCTCCTTGAGGGATTTCAGGATGCTCTCACGGCGTTTTTCCAGCTCCTCGAGCTGTTCCAGCCTGTCTCGGATCCGGATGATGGCCACCTCGTCCAGTGAACCTGTGACTTCCTTTCTGTATCTGGCGATGAACGGAACCGTGGATCCCTCACCAAGCAATCCGGCCGTGGCCTGCACCTTTTGGGAATCGAGCCCCAGCTCTTCAGCGATCTTCCTGATCAGGTTATCTCTCATTCTTCCTCTCTTGATGGAATCGAAAAACATCCGGCCAAGGCCCATGCTTTTGTCAATCGAGATAGTATGTTTCTCCGTGGCGCATCTGAACGAGTCGGTCAGCAACCCCGCGTCTCTGCATTTCCCTCTTGATATCCATGGGCGGGAAATGAACGGGTTCATTGCCCAGGCGAAAGCTCCCCCAGTGGACGACCATCAGCCTTTTTGCTCTGAGTTCCAGGAAGGCCTGAACCGTTTCAGCCGGGTTCAGGTGGGAGGTGGCCATGAACCAGCGGGGTTCATAGGCCCCGAGATTGAAGATGGCGAGATCAATGGGAAAGGCCTTCCCGATCTCCTCGAACCGGTCAAAATAGGCCAGATCTCCTGAAATGTATATGTTCCGGCCGCTTGCAGACTTGACAAGGAATGATCCCCAAAGTGAGCGGTTCGGTCCGACGATGGGATTGCGCATGGTCCAGTGGTTGCACGGCAGGAGGACGATTTCCCTTTTTCCCTCCCGGTAGGTGTCAAACCAGTCCAACCGGGTCCTGTTTTCCATCTCCAGGCCTTTGAACAGTCCGTCGTAACCCAGGGGTGAAATGACATGACTGTCCTTTTCAAAGTGCTTGAGAGAAGACTTGTCCAGGTGATCGTAATGGCCATGGGTAATAAGGATGTGATCCGGACGGGGCATGGCGTCCAGATCAAAGGCGATGGGAGAGAAATCCTTGAACCACATGAGACCGGAAAGAATAGGGTCCACGATCAGGTAGCGGTCCAGGTCCTTGATCATGACACACGCATGTTTCACAAAGGTTACTCCACAATCTTTATGTTGTTTGATGGGTCCCCAGTCGATCTTCACCGGCAGGATCCGTTCATCCTTGTAAAAAGCCTTGAAGGAATTCTTGGCAAGGAGCTTCCAGTAGAGGACTTTCCAGAGATCTCCGTGTTCCGCGGTACTGAAGGGATTCAGGAATCGCCCCTTGCCATGGTGAAGCTTTCTCTCAGCTATCTCCCTGAGGCTCAATGATTTCATTTGATGAAAGGACGCCGCTCTTTGCTGTCCATTCCCACTATCTCCCCACACCCTGCGCAAGGGAAGCAACCCCCAAAGGGCGGCCCATTTCCCCAGGGTGAACGCTGATTTTATGAAGTTCCGGCGATTGATTTCCAGCTTTTTTTTCACTCAGCCCGTTCCAAATGGAGGGCACGCTAAACTAGCGTGACATGGATGGTTGCGTCAATGATTTTTTCACAGGGGAAGACGCAGACTCTCACGAGATCTATTATTGCCCGACTCATTGGCTTTTGCCTTGTCACAACGCCCCAGATCTTTTATAGTCCCATGAGTTTAGTATCTCCAAGCAAAATCACTAACGCCTTTTATAAGGCCTGTGAAAACAAGGAGGCTAGCATGGAAAAGATAGAAGTCATTGCCGCAAGAGAGATCCTGGATTCCAGGGGAAACCCCACTGTCGAAGTGGAAGTGGGCCTGGATGACGGCAGTTTCGGCCGGGCTGCGATTCCCTCCGGGGCATCCACAGGCAGGTTCGAGGCCGTGGAGCTGAGGGACAAGGCCAAAAAAAGGTACGGGGGAAAAGGCGTTGAAAAGGCCGTCCGGAATGTAAACAAGATCATCGCACCGGCCCTGATCGGCATGGAGGCCATGGACCAGCGGCTGGTGGACAAGGCCCTGGTGGAGCTGGACAATACCCCCAACAAGGGAAAGCTGGGGGCCAATGCCATCCTGGGGGTCTCCCTGGCCGTGGCACGGGCCGCCGCCGATTCCCTCTACATGCCCCTTTACCGTTACATCGGCGGCACCAATAGTTGCAGAATTCCCATGCCCATGATGAATATCCTGAACGGGGGTATGCACGCCCCGAACAATGTGGATCTCCAGGAGTTCATGATCATGCCCATAGGAGGAAAGACCTTCAAGGAGGCCCTCCGCATGAGCGCAGAGATCTTCCACGCACTGGCAAAGGTCCTGAAGGAAAAAGGTTTTTCTACGGCCGTGGGCGATGAGGGCGGATTTGCGCCGGATCTCAAATCCAACGAGCAGGTCATAGAAATGATACTCGCCGGCATAAAAGAGGCCGGTTACCGGGCAGGAAAAGACGTGGCCCTGGCCCTGGATCCGGCGGCATCCTCTTTCTACGAGAAGGGAAAATACGTCTTTTCAAAATCCGACCGATCCAAACGGACAGGGGCGGAGATGATCGCCTTTTACAAGGACTGGGTGGACCGGTTTCCCATCCTTTCCATCGAGGACGGCCTGGCCGAGAACGACTGGCGAAACTGGAACCGGATGACCAAGGCCCTGGGCGATAAGATCCAGATCGTAGGGGATGACCTCTTTGTCACCAACACGAAACGCATTGCCAGGGGTATCAAGGAAAATTCGGCCAACGCCGTACTCATCAAGCTCAACCAGATCGGGACCCTGACCGAGACCCTCGAGGCCATAGAAATGGCCCATCGGGTGGGATGGAACGCCGTCATTTCTCACCGGTCCGGGGAGACGGAGGATACGTTCATAGCCGACCTGGCCGTGGCCACGGGTACCGGCCAGATCAAGACCGGTTCCCTCTGCCGTTCGGAAAGGATCTGCAAGTATAACCAGCTCCTAAGGATCGAGGAAGAACTCGGCCCGGCAGCGGAATTCGGGTGGGAGGCATAGATGGCCTACGATGCAGCCAAAGACCAGGTCCTGGAGACCTGGGAGAATGAGGAAACCGGGTTGATCATCAGCATCAACCGATACGGGGAAGGTGATCCGAAACTCCAGATCGGTCCCCGGGCCTACACCAAGCGGGATGGTTCCAAGGGAACCACACGGGCCGGCCGGTTGACCATCGATGATCTTCTCTGGTTTTCAGACATCCTGGAGGAAGTGAAGGCGCGGATGAACGATCATTTCATGGGAGGGTGACCCCCGTCCCCTGGTATCATCTTGTAACACGCCGCTCAGGGGGCTGACAGTCATCTTTGACCGGTGCCGAGCCGTACATGTCGTTGCGAAGGCCCGGTTCGAAAGCTTCAACGGAGTCCGTCGACTGTGCGTCGAATATCAACCGTTTGACTTCTTCCAGGTACCCTTCGTAGCGTGACAGATAGAAAGACAAGGGTCGCTGAAAGTTGTTACCCAGGATGCCGTCGATGAACAGTTGGCTGATTTCGCGGTGCCGCTGCAGCGTAAACTGACTGCTGACCAGGATGTGGCGTTCGTCTTCGGTCAAGGTGCCTAGAAACTGGCGCAGGGCGGTACGCGAGCGCGGTTGGTACATCCAGAAGTAAAGCAGATCCAGCGCGTGGATCATGATGACCATTTCCAGGTCGCGGGCTTCGGCATTGACCCGATGCCCTGGACTGGCTGAATAATCGAGAATCTTGAACGTCTGCACTTCCGGATAAAGCAGCTCCAGCTGGGCATAGATGTCAAACAGCTGGGCAAATTTGATCGTATATTCCCGCAGCCTGGCCTGGATATTTTTGTGACGGTCGGCCAGCCCTTCGATGATGCCGGCCACTGCATCCGAGGCGGCTTTGGAGATGATGGCGGCCCATTTCTGCAGAACCAGGCTGACCTCTGCAACCCCGGCGGCCGCCAGTATGGAGCCGATGGCCATGTTGAACCCGATGGCGATGGGGATGGACAAAATGCTGCGAAAGAAGTTACCGTGAACCGCCCCGTTGGGTAGGCCTCGCAGGATGTTGTGGCTGGACAGATAAATGCCGTTGGCCAGAGCCATAAAGGTGTAGAGCAGCACCGGCTGACTTCCGGCGGTGATCCCGAAAACCCGGTCGAGGATGAGGGTTTTGACAATGTAATCCAGCAGGGGAACCGAAAACCCGGTAAACAGCAGCGAGTCAGTGATGCGGGTCCAGCTGATGTAATCGTTCCAATTGAGCAGAGGTGACCGCTTAAAGCCGCCTCCACCCAGAACCGATTGCAGGATGTTGCGCAGCCCGGTTATGCCGAACCAGATAAAGGCCCCGAAATATGCCAGCAACCACCAGTCTTTGGTCAGGGCGAAGGTCAAAAAGGCCGGAATAAAACCGATGATCACTTTGAGCGCGTTCTGCAAATGGGAGTTCAGGTAGCGCCAGCGCAATCGACTGCGTCTTGCAGTTTCTTCAGGCCGACGCAGCCATAGACCGTTGTCGATTTTCTTCTGAACGCCCCCTAGGGTAACGATGTTTCCCGGATTTGCCATCCGGGTGGCCGTGGGATCCACCTCCCAGCCTTTCCGGCAGGTCAATCCCAGCCAGCCGTTGGTCGAGAGCATGGCCGTCAGCCAGTACCTTATCTGACCGGCCGGCATCCTGCGTTTTTTGGGAATGAATCTCATTATTTTATAGGCGGTCATCTGGATGGGAATGCTTTCGCGCAGGTCCTGCTGACGGTCCCTTTCAATCGACTGGCGGGCCTTTTTGGGCAGGGTTTCTCTAATGGCCAGCCCCATGCCGTGAACCCGGGGGGAGTGCCCGGTGGAATCGCTGCCGATGCGCGCCTTGAGAGATCTTCCGTTGTAAAAGGATTTGAGGGTATCGATGTCATGCAGAATCGCTGTGAGCTTATCGACCTGGGCTTGCCTTTTGCCGGTGACGTCGTGGTTGAGCCGGCCGATGATTTCGCGGATGACCTGTTTGAGATGAATCGCGCTGCCCTCGTTGATGGCCTGCATCAGTCTGCTGATGTCGGCAATGTGCGCCGTCTTGCCGGCGGCATAATCCTTGAGATTGAAAATTTCCAGGCGCGTAATCATGCCCTGGCAGTCATAGATCAGCTCCAGCACCTCCTCAACCTTCAGGTTGGTCAGGTTCAGGGTCACACGATATCCTGAATGCAGCTGTGCCAGCCGGCTCAACAGCTCAGAGGGGCTCAGCTGCAGCATCTCAGGAACATCCGGGCCGTCGGCCGGAAGGTCCGGGTTGGCGATCTCCGGATTGTTTTTCGTTTCCAGGTAATCGTCCACCAGTGATTCCAGGTCCAACCCATTGGTCTGCAGGATCCACTGCGTGATTTCCTCACGCCGTCCGGTATCCGCCGCAGCATACTCGCTGCGCATCAGGGCCACCCGCTTCTGAAACGCATTGAGCAGCTTGGTATGGATAAATTTGGACAGATGCAGCTTGGATTTCTGCCCGATCCCGACAAATGCCAGAAACTCGTCGGGCTTGATCGGCGAGAGATCGACGCCCAGCTTCTGGTTGAGCCTATGGCGATGCACGTCGTTGAATCTATTCAGCAGATCCATAACGTACTGCTGTTGATACAGGGAAGCCCGGCGTCCGGCCTCCATGAGCTTGATCACAGTCGGTTCGGCCAGAAAGCACAAAAATGACTGGGCATCGGTGAAGCCCCGCGGGACCCAGATCAGCTGGGCATGCTTGTTGCGGTACCGGCTGGAGAATTCGATTCCGATCCGAATGTCCATGTCCAGTATTCGCGATGCTTCCAGCAACTCCGCTGCAAAGCGCGGTTCGATGTAATTGTAATGGATCACGCACAGCCTTGTGATCCCTTTGATCCAGGCATCCATTATCAGGTGGGTCGAAGACTTGCGTCCTTTTGTGTTGGCATCATGAACATGGTCGTCAAAGGCGATCTGGTTCCACTCCTCGGGCATTTCCAGCAAGTGGTAATGTCGCAGCTGTTGACGCACAATGCGCGGTTTGCCTGAAGCCGTCCGGCGAAATTCGTGCGCCAGTTCCAGCTGTTTGCGGTAATCACCGTGCGCTCGCACCAGGTCCTTCATGATCTGCAGCAGCACCCGGGCGGTGTTTTTGGCCAAGGGGCCCTCGGCGGTGTCGATCACTTCATGCCGCAGCGAGCGCAGCGCGTTTATGCGGTCATCTACCCCGCCGACCTCGAATGAACTGAGCAGCTGGGCCACGGCGTAGGCCGTACGCAACCCCTTGGTTTCAACCATTTCCTTGATGCCATGGGGATGCAGGTAGGGAAAATAGACCTTGCGGGCAAACCTCCCTCTGCGGTCGTCGCTCAGGGCATCATTGACGATTCGAATCAGTGCATGATCCGGTTTGTCGAACAGCAATTTGGTGAGTTTGTCGCCCATGTTATCTATTTGTTCAACGCCGATTTTCGGAGTGCCCGTCAAACCGGCATGGAGTGGTGCATAAAAGGTTTAGGTTAGACAAGATTACAGTCCTGATTGCGTGATTGATTTTGGAGTATCTCTGCCGTCGTGAGAACGCGTCTCAGTTCCTCTTTTTCGTTTTGATCCAGCTCCGGTAACGGTGAGCGGACAGGTCCCCCGTAGTAGCCGAGCATGTCCAGGGCGGCCTTCAGGCCGGCCACGCCGAACCGGCCGGTCACCGCCGCATTGACGGGGATCATCCGCCGCTGCATTTCGGCGGCCTCCTCCCACCGGCCTTTCTTGAAGAGATCATGGATGTCGATAGCCTGCTGGGGTGCAACGTTGGCCATGGCCACGATACTCCCTGCGGCCCCCATGACCAGGGCCGGAAAGAAAAAACCCGCGGATCCGGCGAGTACCTGAAACCCGCTGCCGGTCAAACGCACCATGTCCCCCAGTTTCGTGATATTGCCGCCGCTGTCCTTGACGCCGATGATGTTAGGGTGTTCGGCCATGCAGGAGATGGTCTGTGCATCCAGATCGATGTGGGTGAATTTGGGAACGTTATATACAAGGACGGGAATGGGTGAGGCATCCGCCACGGCAAAATAGTGGCTTACCAGCGCTTCCGGCGTCATTTTTCCGCCGTAAAAGTGGGGAGTAATGACCAGGGCCGCATCCGCTCCGATCTCAGCCGCCTTGCGTGTCAGGGTGATCGTTTCAAGGGTCGATTCGCAGCCGGTTCCCGCAACCAGTGCCTTGTCTTTGGGAATGGCCCGACGGGCTGTTTCCAGGATGCTGAGCTTTTCCTCCCATGACAGGTAGACGGTTTCCCCATTGGAGCCGAGAACCAGGTAGCCCGAAAGTGCGTATTGGTTCCAGCGCTCCAGGTTCCGGGTCAACTCGTCATAAGCCACGCCGCCTTCATTTGTAAAGGGCGTGGGAATGGGCGGCATGACGCCCCCAAGGGACGGAAGAGATTTTTCCATTTCGATTCCTTTCTTTTTTCTTCTAACGAAGTTGTCCTAATTCACCGGAGTTCAGGAGGAGAGCCTGAGGGTCTTTTTCGGACACTTTCTCATAGTGCACTTGGCACGGGGCTCCGATATGGACGGCTATTTGGGGTTTACGCCTCCTGAACCCTACGTGAATCTACTGCGTACCCCTACTAAACCCCAAATCGGCGTCCATCCCCTCCAGAGTGTTTAGCCCTACAACGAGAGTTGTGTATAATATACAAGTTTGTTCATGCGTCTTCTCCTGT
>CAYOIU010000080.1:0-13555 GCA_964404085.1 uncultured Desulfobacteraceae bacterium
ATGGTGGGAAGGGTGTGATGAAGGCGATTCAAAACATTCACAAAGTCATCTTTCCCGGCCTTCAGGGGATGGACGGTACGAGGCAGCGGGACATTGATCGGGTGATGCTGGAGATGGACGGCACGACAAACAAGTCAAAACTGGGGGCAAATGCCATCCTCGGGGTGTCTCTGGCGGTGGCCTCTGCCGCGGCTGCGGCCTGCCACCTGCCCCTTTACCGGTATTTGAATGGGAACGGGCACGTCCTCCCGGTCGCCCAGGCATCACTCATCAACGGGGGCATGCACGCCGGGAATGACCTGGACATACAGGAATTCTGCGTCATGCCCGTGGGGGTGGCAACCTTTTCCGAATCGGTCAGGGCCTTATGCGAAATCCATGCGAGGCTGAAGGACCTCCTGTTGACAAAACTGGGGAAAACGGCCACCAATACCAGCGAAGACGGGGGTTTTGCTCCGCCCATGAGATCCACGAGGGAGGCCATGGACATACTGGGTGAGGCGGTGGAGCGCGCCGGGTATTCCCGTGATGTGGTCTACGGTCTGGATTTTGCCGCAACCGGGTTTTATGATGCGGCCACAGGTATCTACCACTTCGAAGGGGCTGAAAAAACGCAGGAGGACATGATTGAATTCCTCAAGACCCTGGTTGAAGAGTACCCCTTGATCGTTTCCCTCGAAGACCCCCTTTATGAAAACGATTTCGAGGGATTCAGCACCATCACGAAAGAACTTCCTGATACCCTGATCATCGGGGACGACTTGTTTGCCACAAACATAGAAAGGATAAGACAAGGCGTGGCGAAAAAGGCCGGGAATGCGACGCTCGTCAAACTCAACCAGATCGGGAGCCTCAGCGAGGCCCTGGATGCCGCACACTTCGCTCTGCAGCACGGATACCGTGTTGTGGTTTCAGAGAGGTCAGGGGAAACCGAAGATGGTGTTCTATCCGATGTTTGCGTCGCACTGAACGGTGGAGTCATTAAGACAGGCGGAATCAGGGGAAGCGAAAGGGGATCGAAATATAACAGGTTCATGGAAATAGAAGAGGAACTGGGTAAAATGGCGACATACGCCGGGAGGAACTTCAGGAGAATCGAGTAGGAGAGGACCGGACTTTATATGATTCCATAAATACCTAGTATCTTATGGATAGATTTGAGCTCAAAAGGAACAGAAATCTTTTCGTAGGATCCTATTCAATGTCGAATTTCAAAATCCAAATGTCAAATCAATGTCAAAGATCAAATGACCAAAGCGAGAAAAATTTGCATTATTATGGGTTCCGACGTTGCCCTGGCTGAAGCAGACAGGCAGCAGGATATGTTTTGGCATTGAGGCATTTGGATTTCATTTAACATTTGAGCTTCGACATTCGTTTATTTACGGCTTTTCCGCCTCTGGAGGGCTTGTCAGCCTCCGGCGGGTTTATCCGGGTTAGGATCAAGAATGATAAAGAACAGTGAGGAATTGCTTTCACACGGGTTTGTCGAAGGGAGAAAGAAGGCCCTCGACATCATGGAACGTGCCCTTTCAGCGGTGAACCCACTGGATGCCGTGAAGAAATATGTGAAACTGGAGGGAAATCTTCTCTTCGTCGGCGAAAAATGTTTTGACCTTGAAAATGTCCTAAATATCTACGCGATCGGTGCGGGAAAGGCGACTTATCTCCAAGCGAAGGCCCTGGAAGAGATCCTCGGAGAACGGATAACCGACGGTTTCGTGGCGGTTAAAAAGGGGCAGGCAGGCCATCTTACGCGTATAAGGATGGCCGAATCTTCCCACCCGATTCCGGATAGCACAAGCCTTAAAGCGGCTGAAGAAATCACCAGGCTGGCGGACAAGGCTGAAAAGGGCGACCTGGTCTTCTGCCTCATGTCGGGAGGGGTTTCCTCCCAGGCCGTCTATCCCATACCCGGTATCTCCCTTCAAGACAAGATCGACATCAACCGGCTCCTGGTACACAGCGGCGCAGATGTGACCGAGATTATGACGGTCAGAAGGCACCTCTCCCGGATAAAGGGAGGCCGGCTGGCGGAGCGGATTCTCCCGGCCACCATCGTCGCCCTCACAGTCTCCGATGAAAAGACGGATTCAATGGAGTGGAATACCGACTGGACCAGCGCTGATTCTTCCACCCTGGCCGATTCGGTCCGGGTGCTCAAGAAATATGGGCTGTGGGACAAGACCGCTGAGAATGTTCGGAAGTATCTCTCGACCCCCGCCCCTGGTAAGGAGACACCCAAGGTATTTGTGGATGTCCCCATCTATAATCTCATGATTGTGAGGGCCAGAGAGTTATGGGAAGCGGCCGTGAAGCGCACGGAAGAGATGGGGCTGAGGCCTGTTCTGCTGACCACGCTGATGAACGGAGAGAGCAGGGAAGTGGGCCGCACCCTTGCTTCCATTGCCCGAGAGGTGCACCTTTCGGGGAACCCGGTAGAGCCACCCTGCGTTCTTATTGCCGCGGGGGAGACGTCCGTCAGGATTGAAGGCGGTTCGGACGGAGAGGGAGGTGCCAACCAGGAACTTGCGGCAGGTGCCAGCCTGGTTCTTTTATCGGATGACCCGATTGCCGTATGCGCGCTGGACACGGATGGAACCGACGGCCCTACACCCCTGGCAGGTGCCCTGACGGACGGCTCAACCGTAAGCAGTGCATTGCAGAAGGGGCTTGACATTTTCAGGGGGCTTATGGAACATAGTATCTCCCGGGTGCTTCGAGAAGTTGGTGACGCCATCATCACCGGGCAGACAGGAACCAACGTCAACGATCTGGTACTGCTCGTTGTTCTTCGGAGAGATCCGGGGCTTACCTGAGATTCCCTTGATCCTATGCTGCCTTTCATTGAGGGCGATATGATAATTGCGCGATCCCACCTACCTTTGTGTCACCCGGGTAGAATGGGATAAACCCTTTCCAGATATGACGCCAAATGGGATATGCCCAAACGGGTTTTAATCGTACAGCGGGTGAAAGCCATTCACCGGCCGCATAAGGCGGGTGGGGGTGAAACATAAACCAGCCCGGCAGAGACATCTCTTTTCGGGTCAAAAAACACAACAGAGGGAGGATTGCTATGTCAAAACTGAAGGAATTGGAGATGTTGTTTACCAAGGGGAAGTTGACGCGTCGCGAGTTTATCACACGCGTGTCCGCACTGGGGTTGGCGGCCGCAGTTTCGCCGGCCCTCCTTTCCACGTCAGCCAAGGCCGCCGGGCCTAAGCAAGGCGGTCGTTTTGTTCAGGCGCACACCGGTGGGTCCACAACCGATTCACTGGACCCGGCCACCCACACATCCAATTGGAACATCAATTGCGAATGGCAGCTTAGAAACAACCTGGTGGAGATCAATGACAAGTTCCAACCCATCCCGGAACTGGCCAAAAGCTGGGAATCCAGTCCAGATGCAAAAAAATGGATTTTCGACCTGCGGAAGGGCGTGGAGTTCCACGATGGAAAGAGCCTGGACGCGGAAGACGTTATTTACACCATGAATCACCACCGCGGGAAAGAGTCCAAATCGGCCGCCAAGCCCTATCTGGCTTCGGTCAAAGAAATCAAGGCGGACGGCAAGAACCGGGTGATTTTTGAGCTTAAGGCCGGTGTGGCCGATTTTCCATTTTACATGAGCGACTACCACCTGACTATCTTCAAGGCCGGAACAAAAGGGAAAGAATTTGAAAAGGGCATCGGTACGGGGGGATACACGCTCGAGCATTGGGAGCCGGGCGTCAGGTGCCGCACCAAGAAAAACCCGAACTACTGGAAAGCGGGTCGTGCGCATTTCGACTCCATAGAGACCCTCAGCATCAACGACGTCAATGCAAGGACCAGCGCGATCAAGACAGGGCAGATTCAGTTCATGGATCGGGTTGAGCGCAAAACGATTCGCTTAATGAAGATGACAAAAGGCGTCACAGTCACTGCCGTGACCGGTACGATGCACTACACGATCCCAATGCATACGAAGATGAAACCTTATGACGACAACAATGTTCGGTTGGCCCTCAAGTATGCAATCAACAGGGACGAGTTGGTAAAACGAATCCTGAATGGATACGGCGAAACCGGAAACGACCACCCCATTTCACCCGTCAACCGCTACTTTGCCAAAGACCTTCCGAAACGGCATTACGATCCCGATAAGGCCAGGTTCTACATGAAAAAGGCCGGAATGCTGGATCACACCTTTAATCTGCACTCAGCTGAAGCCGCTTTTCAAGGGGCTGATGATGCCGCCATTCTTTATAAGGAGCATGCCAAGAAGGCCGGCATCAAGATCAATGTGATTCGGGACCCCAGCGATGGCTACTGGAGCAATATCTGGACCAAAGTAGGGTTCTGTATGTGTTACTGGAGCGGACGTCCCGCCGAAGACCTGATGTTCTCGGTCGCGTATGCAGCCGGTGCACCCTGGAACGACTCACACTGGGAGCATGCCCGTTTCAACAAGCTGCTGGTGGAAGCCCGGGCCGAGCTTGATGAAAAGAAACGGGCCCAGATGTATGCGGAAATGCAGAAGATCGTCAGGGATGAGGGCGGTGTGATTGTCCCCATGTTCAACCAGATCGTGGAGGCCCACTCCAACAAGCTAGCCATGGGCCCCTTGTCCCCCCACATGGAAGCGGACGGGCATCGCAACACCGAGCGGTGGTGGTTCGCCTGATAATCATCACAAAAGGTGACCGGACTTCACCTCACCCCTTATCTCTATGCTTTCGGGGTGAGGTGAAGCCAATCTTCCCATTGATACACGTGCCCGTCCGTGGGCACGATGGTGACTGATTACGAAGTCGTCCCTCTAGATTTTCAACGAAAACACATTGCATGGGTTGGGGAAAAAATGAAAGACATAGCAATCATGGTAGGCAAACGCTTCGGCTTCGGCCTAGTGACCATTGTTGTCATCTCCGTGTTTATTTTTGTGGGCGTTGAGGCGCTTCCGGGTGACGTGGCAACGGCCATCCTCGGGCAGCAGGCAACACCTGAGACCGTTGCCGCCTTTCGAAGAGAACTCAAATTGGATCTCCCCGCACACGTGCGCTATTTCACCTGGTTAAAGGGTTTTTTCGAAGGAGACATGGGAAATTCCCTGGCCAATGGTCGCCCGGTTGCAGGACTGATCGGATGGCGATTTGCCAATACCATTTTTCTGGCGTCCACAGCAGCGGTCATAGCGGTGCCCCTTGCCATCATCCTGGGGATCATTGCGGCGCTTTACCGGGAAAGCTGGTTTGATAAAACCATTTCCATAAGCACGCTGAGTGCCATTTCTTTTCCGGAGTTCTTTATCGCCTATATCCTGATTGCCCTCTTTGCGGTCCAATATCAATTTTTCCCGAGTCTTGCAGAGATAAACGATCAAATGCCCTTCTGGAAAAAAGTCTATACGATCATGCTTCCCAGCCTGACACTGACCTTTATTGTCACCGCCCACATGATGCGGCAGACCCGCGCCGCTATCATCAATATTTTGGCAAGCCCTTTTATCGAGATGGCCCAGTTGAAGGGTTTGAAGAGACTGCGGGTAATCGTTCTCCACGCTTTTCCGAACGCCCTGTCTCCGGTCATCAACGTGGTGGCACTCAACCTGGCCTATCTTGTGGTGGGCGTGGTGATCGTGGAAGTGGTCTTTGTCTATCCAGGCCTGGGACAGCTCCTTGTGGATTCCGTTGCCAAACGCGACATCCCTGTTGTCCAGGCGAGCGGCCTTATCTTTGCAGTTGTCTACGTGATGCTCAATCTCCTGGCCGATGTCCTGTCGATTATCAGCAACCCCAGGCTGCGAAACCCCAGATAAGGAGAGAAACGGCATGGCCTTTCTGAAAACTCTGAAAACAATGCCCGTCACCGCCCGCGCTGGCCTTTTTATTATCCTCCTGAACATCACTGTCGCTGTTCTGGCCCCGGTCCTTTCCCCGTATGGAGAGACGGAAATCGTCAGCGATGTGTGGCTGAATTCGAGCGCGCGGAACTGGATGGGGACGGACCAGGTGGGAAGGGATGTCTTCACACGCATGCTATACGGGGCACGCAACACCATTTCCATAGCCTTTATCACCACGCTCCTATCGTTCCTGACGGGCATCATTCTGGGGTTTCTTGCCGCAACCCTCGGGGGATGGCTTGATCAGCTTCTCAGTCGTATCATTGATATCCTGATGGCCTTTCCGACCCTTATTTTTGCATTGATGGTGCTGTCGCTCGTGGGGACATCCGTACCGGTACTGATCGTCGTTATCGCACTCCTGGACTCCACGCGGGTCTACCGGCTCTCGCGTGCCGTGGCAATGGATATTGAGGTCATGGAATTTGTTGAAGCTGCCCGTCTGCGCGGCGAGAGAACCTGGTGGCTCATGCGTCACGAAATCCTGCCCAATGCTTTACCGCCGCTGGTGGCTGAGTTCGGCCTGCGTTTCTGTTTCGTCTTCCTGTTCATCGCATCCCTGAGCTTCCTGGGCCTGGGGATCCAGCCGCCTGCAGCGGATTGGGGAGGCATGGTTCGGGAAAATGCAGGTGCCATCACCTTCGGCATCATGACCCCCCTGTGGCCGGCAGCGGCCATTGCGTTTCTAACGGTGGGAGTCAACCTGGTGGTTGACTGGTTCCTACACATCGCCAGCGGCCTGAAGGACTAATCCGTTACAACCAACAACGTGGAGAAAAAATGAGCCATCTGCTGACTATCAAAGATATCCACATTGAAGGTTTCAGTGATGAGAAATGGATGCCGATCGTGAATGGCATCAGTCTCCATCTGGAAAGGGGTGAAGTGCTGGGCCTGATCGGTGAGTCGGGCGCGGGGAAATCGACCCTCGGTCTCTCGGCGATGCGCTACACACGGCAGGGCTGCCGTATCGCGTCGGGATCCATTGTCTTTGACGGCATGGAGCTCTTCGATGCATCGGAAAAGGTCCTGAGGAAAATCAGGGGCGTTCGTATTTCCTATGTGGCCCAAAGCGCTGCAGCGTCATTCAATCCGGCCCATCGTCTCATCAAGCAATACGCTGAGACACCGATCAAACATGGGCTGATGCATTTTTCCGAGGCACAGAAAAACGCCGTGGACATTTACAGAAGACTGCTGCTCCCGGATCCTGAGCATATAGGCTACCGTTATCCCCATCAGGTCTCGGGGGGCCAGTTGCAGCGCGCCATGGTGGCCATGGCCATGGCATGCCGCCCCGATATCATCGTATTTGATGAGCCCACGACTGCCCTGGACGTCACGACACAGATAGAGGTCCTGGCCGCCATCAAAGACATTACCAGACAATTCAACACAGCAGCCATTTATATCACGCATGATCTGGCCGTGGTGGCCCAGCTGGCCGACCGTATCATGGTCCTCAGGTACGGCGACCTGGTTGAAGAGGGACGAACCAGGGAAATGCTGGCCCAACCCAAAGAGGAATATACCCGCCAACTCCTCTCGGTCCGTACCCTTCGGGAGGACCGGGATCTGTCCGGGAGCGAAGACGACATCGTTCTGGAAGTCCGGAACGTCTCAGCGAGTTACACGGGGAAAGATCGCGTACTCGATGACATCAATCTCAAGGTCAGGCGCTCCAGGACCGTTGCGCTGGTGGGCGAATCCGGCAGCGGCAAAAGCACCCTGGCCCGGGTGATCACAGGGCTTCTTCCACCGTTTGAGGGAAATATCTTTTATGAGGGAAAGGAATTTTCTCCGGATCTGAAATCCAGGGACCGGGAAAGCCTGAGACGGATGCAGATGATCTATCAGATGCCCGACACGGCCCTCAATCCCAAGCAGAAGATCAGAAAAATCATCGGACGTCCCCTGGATTTCTACTTCGGGATGGGCCATGAAGAAAAAGACAAAAGGATCAGGGAACTGCTGGAAATGATCGAACTCCAGCCGCGAAAATATATTGATCGTTACTCCACGGAGCTCTCCGGTGGAGAAAAGCAGCGGATCTGTATCGCGCGGGCGCTGGCGGCAAAACCGGATCTGATCATCTGCGATGAAGTCACCTCCGCACTGGATCAGCTGGTCGCCGAGGGTATCTTGAAACTCTTGCAGGACCTGCAGAATCAACTTCGGGTGTCCTATCTCTTTATCACCCACGACCTGGCAACCGTCAAGGCCATATCCGATGAGATTGTCGTCATGCTGCAGGGCAGGATTGTAGAGCAAGGCCGGAAGCGTGACATCCTCACACCACCCCACCATGAGTATACGGATTTACTGCTCTCTTCCGTCCCGGAGATGGATCCGGACTGGCTCGATAACCTCCTGAAAAGGAGGCAAGCGGAAGGAAAAGGATACCACGGCATATCTGAAGGGAGGCCATCATGAGATTCATGGTCTGTTACAATGGTTCACCTGAGTCCGAAGAGGCCTTGAGGCTGGCCCTGCAACACGCCGGCGTATGGGGCGCAGCATTGGTGGTGGTCATGACCATCACGCGGGACAGCCCCCTGAAGCATTCTTTCATCCAGGAAAAGGAAAACACGTTGGAGCAAGACGTGGCAGGGATCGTGAAAGGGACGGCTATCCCTTACGAAACCCAGTTGATCGTTGGGTCTTTATCCGCCGGCGAGGCACTGGTGCAGTTTGCAAAGGACGAACGGATAGATCAAATCTTCCTTGGTCTGGAAAAGAAGTCCAGGGTGGACAAACTCGTATTCGGCTCCACTGCCCAGTATGTCATCTTGCGAGCACCATGCCCGGTTGTGACGGCGAAAAGACCAGGCGGGAAGAAGTTGAACAAAGTGACCCCTGTCAAATGAAAGATACCCCACAAAGCTATTCGCTCTGGTCTCCGATCTGCGATTGTTCCGCCTCCAGTCCAATGGTCAGATGGTACACACCATCCTCGATCCTTGTTTTCAGGGGGAAAGGGCCTTTTTCGAAGACCTTCATCATGGCTTTGTTCGCCTGAAGCACCTGGGCTTTAAGCCCTTTCAATCGCGATTCCTTCGCTGCTCGGATTATCATGTCATAAAGATACCGTGCGATTCCCATGCCGCGGTACTTCTCCTCCACAATGAAGGCCAGGTCACCGTATTGGTTTCGCCTGTCTTTGACCAGCCTTGCCTCTCCAATAATGGCCTCTTGGTCCGGCTTTCCCACGAGTGCCACGATGGATAGGACACGCCTGTAGCTGACGTTGACGTATTGTTGGATTTCACCATGCGGCATGATGGAGATCCTGTAGAAAAACCTGGCATAGATTGAACTGGCTGATAACCGGTAGAAAAACCTGCGCATGGCTTCTTCATCGGAAGGTCTGATGGCCCGGAAGCGGACCTTCAAACCGTCCTTGAAGGTATGTTCGTCCGCTATTTCAGCAGGATAGAGCTGTGCGTTCCCGTACAAGAAAATCTGGTCCCCGAACAGGAAATGTTTTTCTTTTGCCTGGGCCACGAGTTTTTCCCTGTCATCGGGATGGGCGATATCAATCAGGGCCTGTGCCCGTTCCCTAATCGTCCGCCATTTCAGGTTGGCTATGCCGTATTCAGTGACAACCAGATCTATGGATTCCCGCATGTGAAACTGGTTGCGAAGGTCCCGGAGCATAACCACGATATTGGGATCCCCTCTCCGGTTCCTGCTCGGCAGGCCGAATATGGTGCGACCCCCGTGAGAAATCTCGGCACCTGTAAACAGGTCTGCAGCCTCACCCGGGCCTGAGGTAATATTCCCCTTTCCAACGGGGAAGGCCACCCTGCCCAACAGATCCACCTTGCGGGCCTGAAAAACAGCGGCAAAATGGGGGTTGCGGCCGATCTGGGTCGGGTCGAGCACGTGTTCGATCCCCTGGAGTTCAACCAGGGGGTTGTGATCCAGCCAGGCCATGAGATCGGGTGTGCCCAGGGCATATGAGGCCACCGATTTGCCCCGAAAGGTGGTTTTTCGGTAGTTGTTGATGGCGCCGCTCTTCACCAGGTCCATCAGGGCATCGGTAAAATAGGAGGAGTGAACCCCCATATTGTGCTTGTGTACCAGGTGGAGACCCAGGGCTTCAAACAGGGGACCTATCGAGAAGCTGATACAGTCCCCGTCCTCGATCACCTGAGCGATATTGGCCGCTACCCGATCCATTGTTTTGTTGAATGCGGAGCGTTTGAAAAAGATCGGGGATTCGGTGGACTTGACGAGCAGATCGAAATCGGAAATGGAGACCAGGGTATCACCGAATGTGAAGGGGACCTCCGTGTTGATTTCCCCCACCACCAGGGACGCCTGCTCCATGGCCTCCCTGGCAATATCGACCGCCATCCCGAGGCTGCAGTAACCGGCCTCGTTGGGGGGCGTCATCTGTACGACGGCCACATCAATGGGTATGCCCCTGGATTTAATGATGCGGGGTATTTGTGAGATCCGGGCGGGGATCAGGTCGACGCTTCCCGCAACAATTGCGTCACTGGCCACCCAGCTGGAAAAAAAGGTCGTCAGGTGGAATCGTTCCCAGTCAAGGTTTGTTAATGAAAGAAGATCCCCGTGGCTGGTAAGCTGAACCAGCTCCAGGTCGATGGTGTTAGAAAGGCCGGAATCCGCAAGACACTTCATAAGTGTACGCGGTTCGGCCACGCCGCTGCCCAGAAAGATGGTCATACCCGGCTTGATACTGGCTAGGACCTCTTCAGGGGAAACAACGAGATCTTCCCATTTTTTTTCAGGATGTCTGTTCATTGCCTCAACACAATGCAGAAATTGGACTTACAACGAAGATGCTTTATTAAACGCGTATAAAGAAGCGAATTTGAAAAAGATTGTCAGGTTCGCTTCCACTTCGTTGTTTATAGGCTGCCATTAGCGGCATAAACCAACGTTTTTTGAAACCGTCTTACCTGAAATCCGAATACCCGGGCGTGCGCAGGTAAACGTTCATCGCGTCTTCCAGAAGTCTGACGGCCTGCGTTGAGTTGGCTTCACTGCCGTATTGCACTTTCGCCCGAACAAAGATCTGTTCGACCAGTGCTCCGATTTCAAGCGGAACACCGTAGTCCCGGGCCAGTCCCATGGTCAACCCCAGATCCTTGCAGGCCAGTGCCAGCGAAAAACCCACATCGTAACTGCCGTTGAATGCCAGTGGAATCTCTTTTTCGATGGTGTAGCTGTTACCCGAACTGGCCGTGATACCTTCGAAAAGGGCTTTGAGATCGATTCCGGCCTGTTTCCCCAGCAGGAAGGCTTCCCCGGCCATGAGCAGATGCCCTAGAGCGAGGAGATTGGTGATCACTTTCACGATGCTGGCGCTTCCTAGGGGACCCATGAGGATTATCTTCCCGCCCATGACCTGAAGGATGGGCAGATTCGCATCAAACACGTCCTTTTCGCCGCCAACGAGAATGGTGATTCCCCCTTCTTTGGCCAGGGTGAGGCCACCTGTCACCGGTGCCTCGAGAACGGAGCAGCCCCTGGCAGCGGCCAGGGCGCCCAGGCGCTTAACCTCCTCGGCATTGGTGGTGGACATGTCAATCCAGGTGGAGCCGGAGCGGATCCCGGACAGGGCCCCCTTTTCGCCTTCCATCACCGCCCTTACCTGGGGCGGTCCGGGAAGGGAGGTTATAAGGACATCGGCGGATTTTGCCACACTCTGCGGCGAATCCCCCCACCGGGCACCGGCCTTGATCAGGGGCTCTCCCACCTCCCGTCTGAGGTCGTGCACGATCAGGGAATGGCCCGTCTTTGCCAAATGTCCCGCAAGAACTGATCCGATATTGCCCAGTCCAATAAAACCAATTTTCATTACTTTTTCTCCTTTGTTATTTTCCGGATAAAATTCACTCGTAAGGGTGAATTTTCCCCCATTCCTATCACAGCCCATGTCTAAGGATCAACTTTTTTGAGCTTGGAGCGGGCTAAACGGGAACAGCGCCGTGTTCAACGGTGAGGGCGACGATGTCCCTGCTGTCCACTTCCCTTGAAGGAACACCTTTTTGGACGGCAAGGGATGCCGCGGCACCCATGGCCTGTCCCATGGCCATGCAGGTGCACTGGGCGCGGATACCGGCCAGAGCCATTCTGTCGGCGGATACGATCCTGCCTGCCACGGTGATCCTTGAACTGCCCTTGGGAATCAGCGCCCTGAAGGGGATCTTGGGAATCAGATCTTCGGATTCATGAAAGAAGACCTCGCAACCCTTTTCCCGACTGTGCATGTCGATGTAGTTGAAGGCATTGCACACCTTGTCCTCATAATCTGTTGCCTTCATGAAATCGTCCTTGGAAATGACATATTCCCCCTCTGTTCGATACGTTTCGCGCGATAACCCGTAGGAATACATGGTTTTCAGGACCGCCTTTTCACACCCGGGAACAGAGGATGTGATAAATTTGAACATCCTCAACATCCTCGCCCTGCCTTCCAGGTTGGCCCTGGTCTGGCCATCCGCGTCGGATGTATCCGCGTCATAGACGTGCGTCCCGTTGTGTCCACCGTGGGCGAGATAGTATAGAAAGGGGAGGCTTTCTCCATAGGCGAAATCCCCTTTCTTCAGAATCCCTGTTTCAATGGCTTCCTCATAAAGGGTTTGAACCTCTTTTTCCCACAGTTGTTCGTATTCGATGCCTTCGATTTTGTACTGGTAGGCTCCGGGCTGCTTCTCATCCGATGTAAGAACCCCCAGGCCGAGTATCCTCACCACATCGGAATCGCCGGTGCAATCGATGATTTCCCTGGCCTTGGTTATGCGCCTGATGCCCCGGCCCAGTGAGACGATTTCCCAACAGTTTTCCACCGGTTTAACCTCGGCGATAAACTCGTGATAGTGAAGGACGACTCCGGCCTTCACGGCCTCCTCTTCGGTTACGGCCGCATAGATGGGCACATTGATATAGCTGTAGTAGCCCGGGCTTTCCCTAGGTCTTCTTTTCTTGTATTCCGGTATGGGAAGGCCTTCAATCTCTTTTGATTTTTTGAATAATTCCCATGCGATTCCGAGCACGACCGGCCCGCGAGTGCTGTAGAAGTGGTTGGGCATATAGACGCCGCCGGCGGTCATGGTCCCACCCAGCATGGTTCCGGCTTCAATGACGGAGGTCTTTACGCCTGTCCGCGCAGACTGGAGCGCGGCCACATGTCCGGCAGTTCCCCCTCCGGCGACCACAACATCAACCGTCTCATGGATAGTCTTCATGACGGAATACCCCTGATTTTCGGTTTTGATTTTGACCCGAATTTCTCACAAATAATCTGCTGTGACGGTGGACAACCCCATGCCTACCGCGTTGCGCTCGAAAAATGTCCTCGACGTACTGTAAAGTATGCCTGCGGCCATTTTCCTTCGCGTGCCTTATATTCATGGGCCTCTCCGCCGTCTCGCTACGAAAATCTGTGAGAAACTCGGGTTAGCAATCCTTGTTTGGGCATCGATATCCACACAATGCCTTTTTGGAACATATCTCACCTTGCCTCTAAATTAAAGAGTATTAGTAACGTTGGTTCCAAAACAACTTATTCGGCTAAGGGAGAGAAAGGTTAGAAAGGTGAGAGAACTGTGTGATTAAAGTGTTGGGAAGTGAGGTGATGAGCGACAATTAGAATTCCCGCCTGACGACAATTAAAATTCCCGGTGTTTG
>CAYOIU010000081.1:0-13396 GCA_964404085.1 uncultured Desulfobacteraceae bacterium
CCCCTTATAAATCCTTACCTGGCCCTCGTCAGGAGATATCTTTCCCACCAGCAGTCGGAGAAGCGTGGTCTTACCTGTGCCGTTTCGCCCCACCAGTCCGATGCGGTCTCCGGGATTCACCTGAAATCCTATTTGATCAAAGAGGTTCTTACCTGAAAGAAAGAGCGAGGCATTGTGGACGGTGACGAGACTCATTTTGGCCGGGCGAGTTTCCTATGCTCTTGTTTGATGCACCTGTTCATGACGACCTGAATCCCCTTTTGCCTTGCCTTTTCGGCGCTGGCGTTTTCAACGACACCCAGCTGCATCCAGATGGCCTTTGCCCCGATCTCTATGGCTTGATCGACCACTGGAGGGACCCGTTTCGGGTTCAGAAAGAGGTCCACCACATCCACGGAACCGCGGATGTCCTTTAAGGAACCGTAGCATGTCCTCCCGAGGATCTCCTTCTGCCCGGGATTCACTGGGATCATCTCATACCCCTGGTCCAGAAGATAGCGGGCCACCTGGTGGCTGTCTCGCGACGGTTTCGGAGAACATCCGACCACGGCTATGATCCGGTAGTCTTTGAGTATGTGGGCGATAGCTTCAGAAGAGGGGTTCCCATCGGGCATTGCGCATTGTTCTGATTTCATGTGAGCCTTCTCTACTTGACGATTTGCCTGATCTTGTCGGCCTTTTTCTTGACCTCCATGACCTTTTTGACGCCTGGTACCTGCTCCAGGACCTTGTTGGTAACCTTGGCCTCAATGGTGGACGTTTCGGATTTCACCCCATTTTCTTTGGTCTCGGCATTTTCCGCCCGGTCCGGGTCATCTTTGATGGTTTTCTTGATATTCTTGAACTCCCTAACGGCGCCGCCCAACCCTTTGCCGATATCGGGAAGGCGCTTGGCCCCGAAAATAAACAGGATAATAACAAGGATAATGATGAGTTCCGTTGGTCCGAGGCCAAACATGGGTCACTCCTTATCAGGCAGGGGGTTTACTTTTTGAACTGCACGGGCTCTTCACCCTCTTCCAGTGCTTCGACTCTTCCGATGTGATAGGCTGTTTCGCCCATGGCCTTGAGCCGCAGAAGCACCTCACCCGCTTCTTCCTCATTGACCACGATAACCAGCCCGAGGCCGTTGTTAAAGGTGCGCATCATCTCGTGATCAGACACCTGAGCTGCCTTTTGCAGAAAGGCGAAGACAGGAAGAACAGGCCAGGTGGAGCGATCGATGACCGCCTTGCACGGCCCGGGCAGAATGCGGGGCAGGTTTTCCGTAAGCCCTCCGCCCGTGATATGGGATATGCCATAGATACGGAAATCCCGGCGTAAATTGGCGATTGTCCTGGCGTAGATGCGGGTGGGCTCAAGAAGTTCCTCACCAAGGGTTCGCCCGAAATCCTCCACATGGTCATCCACGGACATCTTCAGACCTTCAAAAAAAATCTTGCGTACCAGGGAATACCCGTTGCTGTGCAGCCCACTGGACGCGATACCGATCAACTGGTACCCCACGGCGATCTCGGACCCGTCAAGCAGTTCCTCGTTATCGGCCAATCCCACGACAAAACCGGCGACATCGTACTCCTTTTCAGCATAAAACCCCGGCATTTCAGCGGTTTCTCCGCCAATGAGAGAACATTTGGCCTCGAGGCATCCGACGGCAATGCCCTTGACGATATCCCGAGCCACGTGGGCATCCAGCTTTCCCATGGAGATATAGTCCAGGAAAAAGAGCGGGGTGGCGCCCTGAACCACAATATCATTGACGCACATGGCAACAAGATCGATGCCGATTGTGTCGTGTTTGTCCAGCATGAAAGCGATCTTGAGCTTGGTCCCCACACCGTCCGTGGAGCTGACGAGCACGGGATTTTTTGTGTGCTGGAGATTCAGAGAGTAGATACCCGCGAAGCCGCCGATATCCGTGATGACCCCGGATTTAAATGTCTTACTGACAATGGGTTTGATGAGGTCCACGAACCGATTTCCGGCATCAATGTCAACCCCGGCCTCTTTGTACTGATCCTTCTTCAAGTTCTTTTCCATCGTATAAATATATCCCCGACCCTTCTTGATTGTCAATTCTTTTCATCTTTTTCCTTGTCAAGAAAAGCGGTTTTTGTTAATGGATTTGGATGGTTGCCTGTCCATGGGAACAGCTGAAAACAAGACCGGAGCTTTGCCGTACCTTGACCTCTCTCAAAGGCATCGGGCCAAGGCGGGCTGAACTGCTGGCCGCAAAGGGCCTGCGCACACCTCTGGATCTCCTCTATTTCGTCCCCACAAGGTATGAAGACCGCACCTGTGTCCTGCCCATATCCGAGGCACGCCAAGGAGATCGCGTATGGGTAAGGGGCAAAGCGCTGGTTGCACGGGAAGCCTTTTTCCCCAAAAGCCGCAAAAGGCTTTTCAAGGCCGTTATCGAAGACGGTTCAGGACAGGTGGAACTCCTTTGGTTCCATTACAAAAAGGGTTATCTCCTCAATCTCATCAAGAAGGATCGGGAACTCATGGTCTTCGGGGAAATCCAGCAAAAGGGCACAGAAAGGCAGATCATCCACCCCGAGATCAGGGCCGCAAACTCTGGAGATCAAGGGGAAGAGTTGTGCATCTATCCCGTTTACCCGGTTGTGGACGGGATCCCGTCCCGGACTTTGAAGTCCTTGATCTCCATGGCTCTGGAACAATACGGCGGCTACATTGAAGACCCTCTTCCTCGCGCTATTAGAAAGCGCCGATACCTGCCGGATCTAAAGGGAGCCTTGGACGGCCTTCACAACCCTCCACCGGAAAGCGGCATGGAACTGCTTGAAGGCAAAGAGTCATCCTCTCATCAAAGGCTGGCTTTCGATCTTCACCTCAAGACACTGCTCAATCTGGAATTCCGGAAAAGGGTTCGAAAGTTGCAGGCCATTTCTCCATTCGCCGTGTCTGGAGAGACTATGGAACGGTTGAACAGTTGTCTCCCCTTTTCTTTGACCAAGGACCAGATCGAAGCGGTTAAAGCCATTTCCACCGATCTCACGAGTGGACGCCCCATGAGTCGCCTGCTTCACGGGGATGTGGGATGCGGCAAAACCGTCGTAGCCGCCGCTGCGGCCTATCTGGTCGTCCTCAATGGAAAACAGGTAGCCCTCATGGCCCCCACTCAGGTCCTGGCCACACAGCACCACGACTTCTTTCTGAGCCTTTCCAAAAAAATGGGTTTCCGGCCCATCCTGCTCACCGGAGCAATGAAAGTTGCGGATCGCCGTAAGGTCTATGAACAGATCGAGAAGGGTATCGTCAATGTCATCGTCGGCACACAGGCGCTTATCCAGGATCCCTTGAACTTCGCGGATCTGGGCCTGGCCGTCGTTGACGAACAGCACCGCTTCGGTGTCAGGCAGCGATCGCTCCTGGACAACAAGGGAAAGCATCCCCATCTCCTGGTCATGTCGGCCACGCCGATCCCCAGGACATTGGCCATGACCCTTTACGGGGACATGGACATCTCAAGCATCAGGGAATACCCTTCCGGTCATCTCCCGGTCGTCACCCGGCTGGTCCCGAAAAAACACAAGAGGCAAGTCTACGAGGTCCTGAAAAAGAGAATGGCGGACGGACAACAGGCCATGGTGATCTGTCCTGTCATTGAGGGCTCTGAAGATGAAGGCGTGAAAAGTGCTTTGGAGATGGCGAAAAGGCTGGAAACCCTCTTCACGCCCCCCTTTCGCGTGGAGGTGATCCACGGCCGCATGACAGCGGAGAGAAAAAACAAAATCATGGATGATTTCAGAAAGGGAAATATCCAGCTCCTCGTGGGGACAACCGTTGTGGAAGTGGGGATCCATGCCCCCGGTGCCACAGTCATGGTTGTGGAGCAGCCAGAATTTTTCGGCCTGGCCCAACTCCACCAACTGCGTGGGAGGGTGGGCCGCGGGAAGATTCAGGGGCTCTGTCTGCTTATGCTCTCTGAAAACACGGGCGATCCGGCCAGAGAAAGGCTCGACCTCCTGATCCGGACCGGCGACGGTTTCTTGATTGCCCAGAAGGATCTCGAGATGAGGAGGCAGGGCCGGCTCATGGGTGTGGAGCAGGCCGGAGCCGGCGAATGGAACCATTGGGCAGCGCTAAGCAACCCTGACCTTCTCATGGGCGCCAGGGAAGAAGCCATAAGGATTGTCGACGAGGACCCAAGCCTTGCCCTGGCAACTAACCAACCTCTCAGGGGACTGGTCGAGCCTGAGTGGAAAAGGCCTTTGGAGCTCTGATTTTGAAATTTCGAGGTATGGGGCCGTTCATTAATATTTTGATTTTTCGGGGCTGGTGGTGTAAAAATAACAGCTTCGTGGCAGAATTTTTTTTGACTTCATAACCATTTTTTCTTGCATTCATGTTGGTTTTTCTCTCGATTCTGTTTATTAACCGGATGGCACCGATTTCCCAGAAAGCTGGTTCATGCCGTAAAAGGCAGCCTATGAGGAACCAAGAGAAAGCGAACCTGACAATCTTTTTCAGATTCGCTTCTTTATACGCGTTTAATAAAGCGACTTCGTTGGAAGGAGATACACGGTATGCAGGAATTCATAAGAATGAACCGCCTTCCGCCCTACGTCTTTGCCACGGTCAACAAGATCAAGATGGAGGCCAGGCGAAAAGGCGAGGACATCATCGACCTGGGCATGGGAAACCCCGACATACCCACGCCGAAACACATCGTGGACAAACTGGTGGAGGCCTCCCAGAAAGGCCAGAACCACCGCTATTCCGCTTCCATGGGAATCACCAAGCTGAGGCATGCCATATGTGACTGGTACAGGCGGCGTTTCGACGTTTTCCTGGACCCGGACGAAGAGGCCATCGTCACCATAGGTGCCAAGGAGGGCATTTCCCACCTAGTACTCGCCACCATAAGCCCAGGAGATGTGGTCTTCGCTCCTAATCCCACCTATCCCATACACCCCTACTCCGTCATCATTGCCGGCGGTGACCTCCGGAGCATCCCCATCGGCCCACACAGGGACTTCTTCGAGGACCTTCTCACGGCCACCAAGCAGACCTGGCCCAGCCCGAGGATGTTGATCATCTCTTTTCCCCATAACCCAACAACCGCGGTGGTGGACCGGAATTTTTTCGAAAAGCTGGTGGATTTCTGCAGGGAACATGACATCATGGTCGTCCATGATTTTGCCTATGCGGACCTGGTCTTCGACGGGTACGACCCGCCGAGTTTTCTTCAAATTCCCGGGGCCAAAGAGATCGGTGTCGAGCTTTTCAGCCTCTCCAAGAGCTATTCCATGCCCGGGTGGCGTGTGGGGTTTTGCGTGGGGAACCCAACGATCGTCGCCGCGCTCAGGAGGATCAAGAGCTACCTGGACTACGGCGTATTCCAGCCCATTCAGATTGCCTCCATCATTGCCCTGAACGGGCCCTATGATTGTGTGGAAGAAATCGTCAATATCTACAGGGAGCGCCGTGACGTGCTGTTGGATGGTCTGAACCGCGTGGGGTGGCCGGTAGAGAAACCAAAAGGGACCATGTTCGTCTGGGCGGGAATTCCGGAGAAATTCAAGGAGATGGGGTCCCTGGAGTTTTCCAAGATGCTCATTGAAAAGGCCAAGGTGGCCGTCTCCCCAGGCATCGGTTTCGGCCAGTACGGAGATGACAGCGTCCGTTTCGCCCTGGTGGAAAATCCCCACCGCATCCGCCAGGCCATCAGGGGGATAAAAAATATATTCTAAATCAACCACCATCGTCTAAAGACGATGGCTTTTGGGGTCAAGGGGCCCAGTGGAAGGTTCAGGATGGCATCTTCTTTCACCTAGACCCTCGAATCCTCGGCCCCTTGAATCCTTTATCTAGAATCAAGCTCAAGTCTTCGCCTAAAGGCAGGGGTTTTTCTCCCATTCCCAGAATGGGGCAATAAAGAGGAAATATGTCACAGATAAACGTAGGAATCATAGGCTTCGGGACGGTCGGTGCCGGCACGCTTCAAATTCTCCTACAAAATGCCGACGCCATAACCCAACGCGTGGGCAAACCCGTTGTCGTCAGGAAGATAGCGGACCTTGACACGGAATCCGACCGGGGCGTTGTTGTTGAGAAAAATGTTCTGACCACGAATGCAATGGAAGTGATCGATGACCCCCATATTGACGTGGTAGTAGAACTCGTCGGGGGCCTGGACAAGGCACGGGAATTTATCCTCATGGCCATGGAAAAGGGCAAGCATGTGGTCACTGCCAACAAGGCCCTTCTGGCTGAATCAGGCCGGGATATATACTGCTCAGCCCAGGCCTTCGGGGTCCACCTGGGCTTTGAGGCCAGTGTGGGCGGCGGCATCCCCATTTTAGGCGCCCTGCAGGGTGGGCTGGCGGGCAACCGCATCGAAACCCTCGTGGGGATTCTGAACGGGACCTCCAACTACATCCTCACGAGGATGACCAGAAAAGGGCTGGCCTATGAAAAGGCCGTAGAACAGGCTGTGGAGCTGGGTTTTGCCGAAGACCCGCCCACCCTGGACGTGGAAGGCACGGATGCTGCACACAAGCTCACCATTCTCCTTTCCGTTATTACGGGCATTCCCATACCCTTTAAGGACATCTACTGTGAAGGTATTGAGTCCATCGGGCTCGATGACATCGGCTTTGCAGACAACTTCGGGTTCAGGGTCAAGCTGCTGGCCATAGCCCGGCAGGGCAACGGGTGGGTTGAGGCGCGGGTACACCCGGCCATGATTCCCAAGGACCATATTCTCGCCAACGTGAACGAGGCCTATAACGCCATTTACCTGGAAGGGGATTCCGTCGGTCCCAATCTCTATTACGGCCTTGGCGCAGGGGGACGTCCCACTGGGAGTGCCGTGGTCTCGGATATCATGGACGTGGCCCGAAAGATGCTTCAGGGTGTGAAAGGTCCTGTGTTCTCGCTTGGGAAAGACATGGACCCGCAGCAGACCATAGCGGTACGGCCCATGGAGGAACTCACCAGTATTTACTATTTCAGGTTCTCGGCCCTCGACAGTCCTGGTGTCCTCTCAAAGATCGCAGGCATTCTGGGGGACCACGACATCAGTGTCGCCTCCGTGATACAGAAAGGACGGAAGGACAAGGGGGCTGTCCCGGTGGTGATGCTCACGCACGAGGCATTGGAACGGAACGTCTTCAAGGCGATCTCCCTCATCGATCGGCTTGATATCGTGGCGGACAAGACGGTCATCATCCGTGTGGAAGAAGGCTTTCCCAATGGGCAACCGCAATAACACGACCAAATACATTGTCCTCATTGGGGACGGCATGGCGGATTATCCCCTGTCGGAACTGGGCGGAAAGACACCCCTCCAGGCCGCCAAGACAACCAACATGGACCGGATCGCATCCTGCAACATAGGCCTCACGAAAACTATTCCGGAAGGCATGGAACCGGGCAGTGATGTGGCCAACCTGGCATTGATGGGTTACAATCCCGCCACCTTTCACACCGGGCGTGCCCCCTTTGAGGCGGCAAGCATGGGGGTATCTCTCGGACCTGACCAGGTGGCATTTCGCATGAACCTGGTGACCCTTACCCGCCCATCCAATGAAAAAATCATCATGATGAGCCACAGTTCCGGGGATCTATCCACGGCCGAAGGCGCGACACTCGTTGCCGATCTTAAGACAAGCCTTGAGAGGCCCACCATCCATATCTATCCCGGCGTGGGCTATCGCCACCTGCTGGTTTGGGACAACGGGCCCGAGGGGTCCAGGACCATACCGCCTCATGATGTTCTCGATCAGGACATGTCGTCCTACCTGACCGGTACCGAAAACGATCCTGTTCCCGGACTCATACGATCCTCCTGGCCGACCCTCAAGGACCATCCCATAAACAGGAAAAGGAGACATGCCGGACTTGTAGAGGCCAACTCAATCTGGCTTTGGGGACAGGGTAAGGCCCCACAGCTCCCCTCTTTCTCTACAAGATTCGGGCTCAAGGGCGGCGTTATTTCAGCCGTTGATTTGATCAAGGGCATCGGGGTATACGCGGGGCTCCGGGCCCTGCATGTGAAAGGGGCGACCGGATACCTGAACTCCAATTTCCAGGGAAAAGCAGAAGCAGCGCTTCAACAACTTAAGGAACTGGATTTCATCTTTCTCCACGTGGAGGCCCCCGACGAAGCGGGGCATCACGGTGATACCGCCGAAAAGATTGAAGCCATTGAAATATTTGATGCCAAGATCGTGGGACCCATTCTTGAAGGCCTCCGATCGTTTAAGGATTTCAGGATCATGGTTGCCAGCGACCACTTGACCCCCATTTCCCGCAAAACCCACACAGCGGACCCGACCACATTCGCGTGGGCAACAAAGGATGAACTGAATAGCTGTTCGACGGGAGGCACTTTCAGCGAAGCAGCAGCACTGCAAAGCGGCCTCTTTTTTGAGCAGGGTTACGATCTGATGCCTGCCTTCCTCGGGGAGTCATAAGCTCTTGACATGAAACACGATTTTAAAATAGTCTTCGGACATCATTTCCTGTCGTGGGGCCGATCAACTCGCGGCAGACAAACAGGAAAACAAAGCAAAAGGAGAGGAACAAATGAAGATTCTGTTTTTCGGACCAAACGGCAGTGGCAAGGGCACACAGGGTGCCATCGTAAAGAAAGAATACCAGATCCCCCATATCGAAACAGGCGTTATTTTCCGTGACAACATTTCCCGGGGGACCAACTTGGGTAAGGAAGCAAAAGGCTACATCGACAGGGGCGAACTGGTTCCCGACAGTATCACCATACCCATGATCCTGGACCGCCTCAAAAAGGACGACTGCGAAAACGGCTGGCTTCTGGATGGATTCCCGCGCAATCTAACCCAGGCCCAGGAAATGGCCAAGGCCCTGAAGGCTGAAGGGATTGACGTGGACATCGTCATCGAGATGGTCCTGGACCGGCAGATCGCAAAGAACCGGATCATGGGACGCAGGCTCTGCGTGAATGACAACAACCACCCCAACAATGTGTTTATTGACGCCATAAAACCTGACGGCGATAAATGCAGGGTGTGCGGCGGCGAACTGAAAACCCGGTCAGACGATCAGGACGAGGGAGCCATCGACCAGCGACACAACATCTATTACGACGCTGGAACAGGAACCATGGCGGCCATCAATTTTTACAAGGACCTGTCCGCGGGGAACAACGGCGTGCCCAGGATCATTGAACTGGACGGAAGACCGGGGGTAAAAGAGGTCTCTGCGGAGCTGATGAAAAAACTGGAGGGCTGAAAAGATGAACGTCCAACATCGAATGTTGAATGGCAGAAGATGAAGAAATAGAAATAGCTGTTGAAAGTAAATTCAGTAGTGGGGTTTTGTTTTTGATTCGAGGTTGGGCGTTCGATGTTCGATGTTCGACGTTCATCTTCTAAAAAACCTTCCTGGACTTTGGCTAATGGCCACATGGAGGAATATAGTATGAAGTTCTGCACAGCCATCAACTGCATGGACGGACGGGTCCAGTTGCCCGTCATCACCTACCTGCAGGAACGGTTTGGTGCTGAGCACGTGGACATCGTCTCCGAACCCGGCCCCAACTACCTGCTGGCCAACCAGCCCGAGCCTGGACTGGTGGACTCCATTCTCAACAGGGTAAGCATATCCGTTGACAAGCACCATTCAAGAGGAATGGCCGTCATCGGTCATCACGACTGTGCCGGAAATCCGGCCTCGGAAGAGGAACAACTCCTTCACACCAGGGAGGCCGTGGCGATGCTCCGTGAAAGATATCCTGATGTAAAAATCATAGGGTTGTGGGTGGATGAAAACTGGGAAGTCAGTGAAATCCCACTGGATGATGGTTAAACGGAAATCCTCGCCGGGATAGTGGTAATGGGAAGGGTCACGGTGAAGGTGGCCCCCTGCCCTTCCTTGCTCGCCACCCGAATGCGTCCGCCGTGCTTCCCCACAATACCCTGTGAGACGCTCAGCCCCAGTCCCGTGCCCTTTCCCTTGGCCTTTGTGGTGAAAAACGGGTCGAAGATGGAAGGCAATATGTGCTCAGGAATGCCCGTTCCTGAATCCATGACCTTCACCGCCACATAGCTGGGGTCGTCCTCGGGGAGGACCAGGACCTGAACCAGACTTCCTTTGGGAGAAGCATCAACGGCATTCAGTATCAGGTTCAGAAAGACCTGCTGGAGCTGCTGCCCGTCACCGTGGACACGCGGCAGGTTGTCCGTCGCATGAAACGTGATCTTGATTCCCGAAAGTTTCAACTGGTTGGAAGCGAGGGCAATGGTCTCTTCAAGCAGTTTGCTCAGATCAAGGGATTCCACCTGGGAACTGGACTCCCTGGCGAAATCCAGCAGATTGCTGATGATCTTCTTGGACCGGCCCGACTCGCTGATCATATCACTGATCATCTCTTTACGCTCGTCATCATCCAGGTCTTCATAATCCTCAAGAAGCATATGAGCCGTGAGCGTGATATTGTTCAAGGGATTGTTCAGTTCGTGGGCCACCCCGGCCGTGAGGGTGCCCACAGCCCGCATCTTGTGGGACTGAACAAGTACGGCCTCCCGGTTTTCCAGTTCCAGGAGCATCTGGTTGACGCCCAGGGCCAGATCGGTGAACTCGTCCTGGTATCGTTTTGCAGGTGTGATGGGCGTAAAGTCCCCTGATGCGATGCGCTGTGCGTAGGTTGAAAAACGTTTGATGTTGCCGAGGAGTCGGCCGATAAGATACGTCGCATTGGCGGCCAGATAGATGACCAGTAAAATCAGGGAATAGATGTGGATTGTTCTTGAACGGGAAAGGATAATGGAGACGGCCTTCCTTTCACTCTCGATGAGTTCCTGGGCAATGGAGGCCATTTCTCGGCCGTATTGCCGCAGTCCCAGTTCAATCTCTTTCTTGATGCGAACCTGGTCTGGGATGAAGGTTTCGCTCTTCTCCATTTCCAGCAGCCGCTCCAGCAGCTTCTGGTAGCGGTTTATGTTGGTCAGGATTACGGAATAGGTGTTTTCAAGAACCTTGTTCAGTTCACCTTCATTACGCCTGAGAATGTCCCTCGCCTTATAGACATTTTCGAGGGCATCGCCCAGGTTGGTCCCATAGAGAAAGTAATTTTTTTCAAAACGCCTCGCCTGAATAATCTCCAGCATGAATTCATCGGCGATCTGAAGGAAATGAAGTTTATTTTCCACGCGGGAATTGATCATGACCAGTGCGATGGCTATGAACACGCCGATCAGGACGATCAGAGAAAAACTCAGGTAGATCTGCACCCGCAGGGTGAGGCGTTTTCGGGAGATGAGCGCCTTCCGGGCCGTTTCAATGGCCGCGATGCGGTCATAGCTCCCCTCCAGGGTGTCTTCAACCATTCCTCTTTTCTCATCCACTTTCGTTGCTTCATCGATCATGGCGACTCCGGGATTGATCAGACACGCATGAGGGGTTCCTCAAATGGAGGCCTTGTACGGCTCACTCCCCATGCCCAGGCATCTCTATCCTTTACCCTCACCCACAAAATCGATGGTTGACCCAAGCGCCTTGGCGGCTTTGGCAATGACCTTTCTGAGGTCATCCGGCTTGAAGGGTTTGGCGATAAAGTCGAAGGCACCCTTTTCCATGGCCTCCCGGGCCACTGCCATCATGGCATAACCCGTTATCATGATCACCTTGGTGCGTTTCGATTTCTTGACCACTTCTTCCAGGACCTGCAGGCCGTCAATCTCATCCATGCGAATATCCGTGACCACGATATCAAACTCTTTCTCATTGATACGATCCAGCGCCGCCTTGGGATCCTGAAAGACTTCCACTTCACAGCCGATCTTGGCCAGGGCCGGTTTAAGCCTTTTTCCCACGATGGGTTCATCATCCAGAAGCATGACATCCAGCCGTTCAGACATGGTACCCTCCTTGTTACAATTCGCTTGGTAATGGAGTCAGCGGGAACTCTCGGCGGCCTGCCTGAAGATATCGTTGGCCACATGAACCTCAACGTAATCAACGCCCACAATGCCACCGGCCAACTCCTTGATAGCCTCGGTCCTCTTTTGTTTCTCTCTTTTTATGGCCTTGGTTTCCACCACTATGGTACTGCCGTTCGCCTGGACCCTGACATCGGGAAACCGTTCCATAAGGACCACACGCACCCTGCCGGCCAGTTCTTTGTCTTTGAGGCACTTGACGGAATAGGTCATCGGCTGGAATTTACGGTAGCCCGACATATCGGCGATGGTCCTCACCGCCTCGTCCGGGTCGATCTGGCTGAGGCTTATGACCATGTCGTAGTTGGCAGGATCCGTTTCATCCAGGTCAAAGGCCTCAAGGGACCACTTTCTCTGCTGTGCCTCCAGTCGCTTGATGTGCTTCTTCGATTTCTCCGGTGCCCCTCCTCCATCCTGGGACAATTGTCTGACGAGTTCCCGTGGTTCGGTCAGAACGCGCACCTTCAGGGCATGGGAAACGCCCAATACATAGAGATGGGCGCCCAGGCCGTGACACACCACGTTGTCCTCCAGAAGCTGGCCCAGGGTGGCCTCCTGGACCCAGGCCAGACACCTGTTTTTTACCTTGGAAGAGAGCCCCAAGAACGATGACGTCTCTTCAAGGGACTTGATGAATTTCTCCTCCTCTATGTTGGCCTTTTCCGCTGCGGGTCCCAGGATTTCCCGGTCCACGTAATCGTAGCCCGTGGCCTTGGCAACCCTTTCGGCGATATCCCGACCTGTTTTGTAGGAATCCGAAGAAATGATGATGATGGGCATGGTCCTATCCTCTCAGTCATTTGCGTATGAGCACTAAATGGCATTTTTGGGGAAGTCCACTCCGGCATGCACCTCCAGGTGGTTAATACCTTCCACTTCCCTCTCGATCGTCCTGGCCCTTGTCTTCAACTTGCCCACGTGGCGATCGCCTGTCTTGGTGTAGACCAGCACGTTGCCATACTCGCTGGTCACGCCGACGTCGAAAAAGGGGTCCACCAGTGCCGCCTTCACTTGGCAAGCCAGGGCCAGGTCTTCCATTTTCCGACGGTTGGATTCCGTGGTCTTGAATTGATCTTTGGTGGCGGCCTGGCATATGAAATCCACGGCATCGGAAACCGTCAATTTGCTTATGTGAACCACCAGATCATAGAGGGAACTGTCCCAGGGGTCAACTCCATAAAGACTTCTGGTCCATTTTCTGCGTTCCTCATCATCTTTCTGCAGAAGCGTACGGGCCTCTTCCTCGCTGATCCCTTCCCGTTCCATCTCCGCCTGAATCCTGTCATTCATATCGGACATAATCCTTACTTTCAGGACATGGGGAACCCCCTTCAGCAACAAATGGCCCGCAAGTCCATGGTAGACCACGTTGTCCTTGGCCACACGACAGGTCAGGGCGCTTCGGATGTAGGCAATGAAGACCTGCTTACCGTGTTTGAATCGATCCA
>CAYOIU010000082.1:0-8369 GCA_964404085.1 uncultured Desulfobacteraceae bacterium
GCACCGCTCGGTGAAACAAATATCATGAATTTCCGAGCCAGGGCCATGGGTGCCGCCGTGAACCCACGGGGAACTGACGAGTATCGTGCTCGAGCCGGTTCTTTTGACAACCTGGGAACCGGATCTGGTTCAAAGCTGACAGCCTTGGCCAGCCCCGAAAGTTGGGAGGCCAAAACGGCCATGGCCATTGTTGAAGAGGCAATCGCTGAAAAGGCTGCACGCGAAGGGCAGGGGGCGCAGATTACACAGTTCGACGGTGAATCAAGGGGCCAACTTGCTGCGTTGGCCAACCGGATGATCACCGTTACGGATTCAGCGGGCCAGTGCAAATGGAATACCGTTTTCCTCAATGTCGGCATTGGCGTCGAACTCCAGGCCGGGGCCCTGTCAGCCGGGTTGGGACGTCAAATAGCCGTTGAAGATCTCATGGAAGTGGCCGCACGAATTGCGGCCCAAGAGCGGGCGTTCGCCGCCCGGGAGGGGCTTACACGCTCGGATGACAAGTTACCGAAAAAGCTGTTGAATTATCAGATGGAGGGAACCTGGCCCGAGGACCGGATAACCCCTGAAGTCCTTGAGAAAATGAAAGATGACTATTACGAAGCCATGGGATGGGACGTGAAATCCGGTCTGCCCGGTGCAGATCTACTTCGCTCGCTTAACCTCGACGATGTGGCCTCGGATCTCGAAAAAGCTGGAAGGCTATCCAGCTCGAACAAACCGGAATAGACACAATAGCAATTCAAATAGACTGAGAGGACGGTACCAGAATGGGATACGTTATTATGATCAATGCCGAAAAATGCAGTGGTTGCCAGATGTGTGAGGTGGCTTGCTCGCTCCGCAACATGAAAGAATGCAATCCGGAGCGATCCAGAATTCGGGTTGTCAAGAAGCAGGAAAATGGTCAGCTTTTATTCATTCCATCGACCTGTATGCAATGTGAGGTGGCCATGTGCGAATTGGTATGCCCGGTGAAGGCTATCAGCCGGGATAGCATAACGGGCGCGAGAATTGTTGATGAGAAAAAATGCATCGGATGCAGCTCCTGCAGTTATTCGTGTCCTTTCGGCGCCATTTTCGTGGATCGAACAATGGGAAAGGCGGTGGTTTGCAATCAATGTGATGGCGACCCGATGTGCGTCAAGGTCTGTCCATCAGGTGCCCTTGAATATGCAAGAACAGATCAGATCAACATCACGTTGAAGCGAGGGGCGGCCCAACGTGCATTGGAGGCCTGGGCACTGTTTGAGGGAAAAGAAGAACCTGGTACTCCACAGGGAACCGGTTTCTGTTAGGCTTTTAGGAAGCGGGGCTCAAGTGTGATCACAACGTTTGAGAATTTTTTAGAAGGTCCTCTCGTACAGATTGCCTTCGGGGTGTTTGCGACAGCAATTATTTTGAGATCTTTCTTTTTTCTATTCAGCCTTTTCAAAAATCACCAGTCAACCAATCCTCCCACTGCATTCTTATTGCTCATTCGTTCATTGGCACCTTTTTATAATGCCTTTCGGACAAAGCCTGTGTATGGATCAATTCGATACGTCTTCCATTTTTGCCTTTTTACTGTGCCTATCTGGTTTTCAGGCCACATATCTCTGTGGGAAGAATCTCGCCTTGAATGGTCTTGGTCCCCGATTCAGGATGGATGGGCAGATTGGTTGACACTGGTGGTGGTGGGGATATGCGGGTACTTTTTCTTGCGGAGACTCGTCCTTTCCCGTTATCGCAAGAATTCATCGTCATGGGATTACATCCTTCTCTTTGTCTCAGCTCTTCCTTTTTTGACCGGCTACTTCACCACTCACGGGAGCCTCGACGGAATTTCATTTTTCAAAGAATACCTCTATTCTCTACATATCCTCAGTGGTGAGATTTTTCTTCTGGTTGCGGCTTTCTTGTTCTGTGGCACACGATTAAATGCCACAACCTGTATCGGATGTGCAGCATGTGCCATGAGTTGCCCTCCAAAAGCTCTAACGACATACGATATTGGCGTTAAGAGGATAATGAACTATTCTCATTATCAATGTATTTGTTGTGGTTCATGTGTCAGTGTTTGCCCCGAGAATGCGGCGGAATTGCGCCACGAAATCGGCCTGAAACGCTTTTTCAAGGTTTTGTCAAAGCACATGATTCGTTCCACTGAGTTGGAGACATGTGTCAGATGTGGAGTGGCGGTAGGGCCTAAACCGCAGATAGACAAAATACGCAACTACATGATAGAAGAAAAAGTTGGATTGGAATCGGTGACACTCTGTGATCGTTGCAAGAAAATAGTTGCGCAACAGAGTTATCTATTCCCGCAAAGTGGCGAGACTTTCGATCCACGCGACAGCCAGACCACAGCCAACGGTCAGAATGATGACTTCTAGCGAAGTCGCTTCATTGAACGCATTTAAGGAAGCGAATCTGAAAAAGATTGTCAGGCTCGGTTCCACTTCGTTGCTCATAAGCTGTCGCTCATGTTATGGGTCGGCTTTTCAGGAAGTCATTAATTATTGATTACTTAAGCATGGAGGCACCTTCCTTGACGGAGGCGGCCTCTCGGGTGAAGAGACCCAGCACACCGCCGGCTTTCCGTTCAAACCCTTCCCATGAACGGGCACGTTCCCTCAGTTCCTGATCGATTTTTTCAACATCCACGCGTTTTTCTCCGAATCCAACCATGTCAATTTTTTCAGCGGGAATGTCAATGGAAATCAGGTCGCCTTCTTTCACGAGCGCCAGGGGACCACCCACAGCTGCTTCGGGTGTCACATGTCCGATGGCCGGCCCGCGAGTGGCCCCGGAAAATCGCCCGTCGGTCACGAGTGCCACCGATGTTCGGAGCTCCGGGTCATTGTGGAGGACCTCCGTGGCCCTGAACATCTCCGGCATGCCCGAAGCCCTGGGACCTTCATAGCGAATAACTACCACATCGCCCGGAACGATTTTCCCATCGGTTATGGCTTTAACGGCGGTTTTTTCAGAATCAAACGGCCTGGCCGGTCCCACGTGTCGATACATTTCAGGGGCCATTGCCGCATGCTTGACCACGGCCCCGCCCGGGGCAAGGTTTCCGGACAGAATAGTCAACCCGCCGCCTGCTTTGAAAGGTGCAGAGAAAGAGTGGATCACGTCCTCCGGCTTGAGGTGGTAATTTTCGAGATAAAGAAAAGTCTGGTCAAAAAAACCATCCTTTTCCAGTTGGTCCAGGTTCTCCCCCACCGTTGAACCGGTGACAGTCAACGCGCCAAGATGAAGATGGTCTCTTATGGCCCGCATGATGCCCGGAACGCCCCCTGCATACCAGAGGATCTGGGTCGGCCAGGGGCCCGACATCTGAAGTCCGGCCAGCACGGGTATCTTCTTGTGGGCTCGCCGGAAATCGTTCGGGCTCAGAGTCAGGCCCGCGTGCGCTGCAATGGCCGGAAGGTGGAGCAACGCATTGGTGGACCCGGATACGGCCGCATGAATCATCAGTGCATTTTCGAATGCCTCGGGGGTCAGGATGGCCTTGGGCCGAATGTCTTTCTCCAGCAGAGAGACGACTTGCCGCCCGGCAGCATCGGCGTAGTGCTGGATAAGGTTCGACCAGGCCGGCATCAGGGCGTTGCCGGGCAGGGACATGCCGAGGGCTTCAGCCAGGACCTGCATGGTGCTGGCGGTTCCCATGTACTGGCAGGCACCGCATGTAGGACAACCATTGACCTTGTGAAACAGGCCCTCACGCTCGGTCATGTTTCCCTCGCGTATTGCCCTGGTGGTTTCGTAGCACTTGACGGCCGTTGAAAACCCCGGTCCGGGCATCATGGACCCTCCGCAGAAATGAATGGCCGGGATGTTCAACCTGGCCATGGCCATCAGATGGGCCGGCAGGGACTTGTCACAGGAAGAAAAGGTGACGAGCGCGTCAAAGGGCATGGACCTGGCATGGATTTCAACCATGGCCGACATGATATCCCGTGATGCCAGGGAATAATTCATTCCCTCGTGTCCGGTTGCCACGCCGTCGCAGATGTCTGTGACCGTATAGACAGCCGGCTTGCCGCCGGATTTGTAAACCCCGGTCCGGGCCGCCTCCACCAGGCCGTTCAGGTGCCTGCTTCCGGGATGGCTGTCCCCGAAACTGCTTTCAAGGAGTATTTGAGGTATGGCAAGATCTTCGGGAGTCCAGCCGCTTCCCAACAGAAGCGGATCAAATTCCGGGTTTTCCAGGCGGCTTTTTTGACTCGGTAACATGGGTGATCTCCTTTCTGTTTTCACCTGCCTCCATCTTCAAAAGACATCCCACCCCAAGTGCCATTACCAGCCCTCCCGAGGAAAAGGCGAGCGGATATCCAGCCGTATGATCGAAAATGAGGCCAGCGACGTAAGGCCCGCTCGCAGAGCCTATGCCCCAGGCCACCATGAGATATCCCATGATGATTCCTGCGTCGGACAGGCCGAAAATATCTCCCGCCAGGGCGGCAATCGGCGGGTCTATACTGCCATAGCCTATCCCAAAAAGGATGGCAAATAAATAGAACATCCATACCTCATGAGCAAAACCAAGCCAGAACATCGCCAAGGACATCATCAGGGCAAAAGCAGCAGCGATCTTTCTTTTGTCGACCAGATCTGCGATGAATCCGACCACCAGTCGGGATGGAATCGCGACGGCTGTCAATAGGCTCAAAATGGCCGCCGAATGAATGGGTGTCATCCCGCTATCCTCGGCCCTGGGAACGAGGTGGCTCATCACCATATAGAAACAGAAGGCATACGAAAACCAGGCCACGGAAAGCAGCCAGAAATTTCGAGCTCTGATAAGCCTCATTAAGAAGAAGTTCGGGACCCCAGTGGGCCGTGTACTTTCGGCTGCCTTTTGATGGGACCTGCCATTAAGAGGCTTATCAGTATCCGAAGGTTCTTTTTTCAGAAACAGAGCGGCAGGTAAGATAATTCCCCATGCAGCAATTCCAAGAATCAGACAGGCTGCGCGCCAGGAATAAACAGAGATGATCCAGGCGCTGACGGGAGCAATAACAATGGGACCCAGACTGCCACCGGCGCCCATTATTCCGAGAGCAGTAGCCCGCTTTCGGGTAAACCAGCGCATACCCGTTGACATGACGACGATATACATTGCTCCCATTCCCAGGGATAGGAGCACGCTGTAACCAATGTAAAGTTGCCACGGGGACTGAACTTGTGACGTTAATACGAGACTCAGCCCACTGAGAGCACCCATGATCAATGCGACTATCCTGGGGCCATATCGGTCTGATGCCCAGCCTCCAACGATAGAGACGGCTCCGGTGAGCGCAAGGAATAGAGAGAAAAGGCTTGAGGCTGTGGCCCTGTCCCAGGAAAATTCGTTTTGTAAAGGCTTAAGAAAAACGCCGAATGAATAACTGATACCGAACGAAGCGGCCAGAAGAATGGTCCCTGCAGCAATGATTGTCCAGCCATAGAAAAAATGGCATCGGGAATAGGGGAGGGATAGTCTACTGTTTTCTTCTGTGAACATACGCGCCAAGGTCTCTTTTGATCTCCGGATCGATTTCGGGGTTTGTGTATCCAGCGAGCCTTTTGGTGAATAGAGCATTTGCCCTTTTGTCGAGCGTCTTTTTCCCTTCATCGCCCCAGGCAGCATAATCCGTTCGAGCCATCAGTCCGGGAAGGAAATACTCGCTCCGGCAATGCCTAAGGGTGGTCGGGTGCGTCAGATATTCTCCTCCCACCCCGATCTCTTTGATGGTTCTCAGGTCTATTCGTTCATCAGTAACATCCAGAGGTCTTAACATCCGCTTCAGCATACCGCAAGTCTCCTCGTCTGCCATGAACTTTTCATAACTCATGGCGATATAAGAACCCAGGATGCCGCATGCATGAAGGACAAAGTTTGCCCCGCTCATGATGGTTGTGGCCAGTGCCAGGGCCGATTCTATCCCTGCCTGCATGTCGGGAAACTGGGCATCGGTGAGTCCGCCGCTTCCTCTGCTTGGGAGATCGTAGAACCGCGCCATCTGGAGGGTTGCGTTTTGGATCATGGAAAGCTCCGGGGCCCCGATCGAGAGAGCGCCCGTCCTCATTTCCGTGATGGTAGATGTCACACCATAAACCACCGGGGCTCCCGGATTGATCAATTGGGTCAGCGTTATCCCTGCCAGCATTTCCGCATTCTGTACAGCAAGGAGTCCGGGAATAGTCGCCGGTCCGGTGGATCCCGCCTGCATGAGCAGACCCACCATATTGGCCTGACCATTTCGCGCATATTCTATGAGAGCCGCCGCCATCTCGGCTGAATATTGAAGCGGAGAAAGCGAACTGATAATACCCATCATGACGGGTCGGTCTTTGATGGACTCTTTACTGCCCCATGCAATTCCAGCCATCTCAAATGAATCAATGGCGGCCTGCCTTGATACTGAACTCCCCAAAAAAGGTTTGTCGCACAGAACAATGTTGGAGTTAAGCATGTCCAGATGGGCAGTGTCCGCGGGCCGGTCGGAAGGTTCAACCATTAAGCAACCGTTCATATCCAAAACTTTTGAGGTCTGTACCAACCTGCAGAAATTATCATAATCCTCCATCACGGCTTCTCGTTGGTTCCCATTCTCATCCACCATGAAAGGGCTCCCATAGCCGGGACAGAGGACCAGGTTTTCACCCCCAATGGTTACGCTTTTTTCAGGATTTCGTGCCTCAAGCTTGAACTGCGAAGGAGCGGTTTCAAGGGCCTCTTCGACCAGTGTTTCATCGATGAAAACCACTTTGTTTTCTACCTTGGCTCCGTTTTTGTTGAATATCTCAACGGCCTCCGGTTCATGAAAGGCAATGCCCACATCTCTCAATATCTCCATGGTGGCGTCATGGATTTTTTCGATGTCATTTCTCCTCAGAATGTGCATTCTCTCATACATAATCGTCATCCTTTCACTATTTGAAATGTAATCCATTCATCTCCAAATTACTTCGTATCCAGCAAGAAGTGAGCCAGGCACGTAACCTGGAAAGAGCCTTCAACAAATATTTTTACGTCAGGAAAACAGATTTTATTTCATCGCTATTCTAACCGTTTACGTATAATTAGCCAGAAAAATTTTTCAAAAAAGGAAAGCAGATTTATAAGCTGTCATCCAGGAAAGTGAGATCTGATTCATATGTGTATCGGCATTGATTGTGGATCATGAAAATGCTACAAAGACTGTGCTGTAACTTACTTTAACCACGTGAGCAATCGGATTAAGAATCTCCGTTCAAAGACCGCACCAAGCGTTTCGCATAATCTCGCCTCTGCCGAACTCGACATCAATCGAGGTGGTATCCGCCCAGAAACACGGCCTTTTCCAGGGTGATTCATATTCGTATCAGAAGAAGTGTGTCGAAAAATACTGGTGGAACTAATTACCCGACAATAAAGTGAAAAAGCGTAGCGAACCGTTAGGTCCGGTTCTTGCTGTTAACTCTGGAGGCAGACAATTGATTCCGGTGCTCCACTGTTTGAAGGGGACTCCTCCGGCCTAAACCGTTTTCTAATGCCGACAAAGAATTCAATAAGGTCAGGGAAATCGATGACTGCCTCCAACTGCGAAACATACAGGGGCTATCTGGGATGGGTATGAAGTCGTGGAAAGGCTGTAATCCCAGTATCCGGGAGATGAGAATCATGAAATTGACCGACAAAGAAAAGGCCATGATGGATGGCAAAGACGGGGAAGCCGTGGGCATTGCCATGTCTATCCTTACCGATTTAGGAGACGCCATCGACGCGGAAGAAATGGCAGAGATTGTCCAGGTCCACACGGACAGTGGATTCTTCCTGGGCGATGCCGGCCTTGAATTTGTGGAACATCTGACGGATTTGGGGGGGAAAGTCTCTGTTCCCACCACCATGAACAATACCTCATATGATCTGGAAAGGGGTATCTCCTACGGTGTATCGCAGGATGTATTTGACAAAATAAAGAGAATTGAAAATGCCCATCTCAAGATGGGGGCTATTCCCACCTGGACCTGCGCACCTTACCAGGACGGGATTGTACCAAGATTCGGCAGTAAAGTTGCCTGGTCGGAGTCTAATGCCATCGCCTTTGTCAATTCCGTCATCGGCGCCAGAACCAATCGCACTGGAGATTTGATAGATATTTGCAGTGCCATGACGGGCCGGTATCCAAAATTCGGCCTCTATCTGGACGAAAACCGAAAGGCCGAGGTTTTGATAAAATGTGAGGGCCTTACAGAAAATATTCTGGCCGATCCCTCCTTCTATCCTCTTCTTGGTTACTTGGCAGGTCATAAAGCCGGAAACAAAGTGGTTGCTATAGAGGGCATACCCAAGACGGTCTCTATGGACAGCCTCAAGAGCCTCGGTGCTACGGCGGCCTCATCGGGTTCGGTTG
>CAYOIU010000082.1:8379-13329 GCA_964404085.1 uncultured Desulfobacteraceae bacterium
TCATCGGTGTAACTCCTGAGGCCCACACCTCGAACATGTGCCTGAAACACAAAAACCCCCAAGATTCGATCGCGGTGACACCTGAAATCATAAGAAACATGGAAGAAAAACTCTGGACTGCTTCCGGAGACCAGATTGACTGGGTAGGGTTCGGATGCCCCCCATTTTTCATTTCCGGAATTCACAGAACTTGCAGGATTGATAAAGGGACGCAAAGTCAAAAAGGATGTAAGGGCTACGGTCTTTACGAGCAGGAACATCCATGCGTGGGTAAAGCAGATGGGAATTCTTGAGATACTGAATAACGCCGGCATCGAGGTCTATACCGATGGCTGTTTGCTGCTTTTTCCGCAGAACATGGGCGATACAGGAACCATGATGACCAATTCCGCCAAGGCGGCCAACTACATCTATTCTCAAGCGGGGTTGAAGGCTGCTTACGGCAGTATCAAAGATTGTGTGGATTCAGCCATTGAAGGGAAAGTCATACGAAGAGGTTCATCATGGCTACGGTAATAAAATGCAAGTGTCGTGTCTCCGGGAGAAGAGAAGGAGAACTCCTCACCACCAGCCAGCCCATAAGCTTCTGGGGCGGGGTCGATCCGGCAAAAGGCATTATCAACGACCCCCGCCATGAGCTTTTCGGGGAATCCATTGTCGGTAAAGTATTGGCTTTTCCCTATGGCAAAGGGTCGGCGGCTGCGCCCATGGTCATACTGGAACTGGTGCGAGCGAAAAAAGCCCCCGCCGCCTTAATTCAAATAGAAGCCGATCCCCTTCTGGTTTCCGGCCCGATCATCTGCAAGCATTTCTATGGTGAAACCATACCGGTTGTTACCCTGCAAAATGAGGCGTTTCAGCTACTCAAAACCGGACCACATGCCGTGGTTGATGGTGTTAGAGGAAAAGTCACTATAAACCGCTAAAAGATTGAACCGTCCTGTATGCGTTTAGAGCATTTCTGAACCTCTTTGATCCATGGGCATTGGGCATCCCGGTGATTCATATATGTATCAATTATCAGTATTCTTGATAGTCGGAACTTTAGATGAATTTCTATTCAGAATAGATACTCTCGCATAATTGTTAGTCAACATTCTGATATAACGGAAGTATTTATGTTTTCATCTTATGAAAGATGTCGCTCGTCGCTATGTAACTTTTGTGAAATACCCTTTGGTTCGATTCTTGCTCTGGTAATAGTGTGAACAGCTGAGAAACCAGTGTTGGGTTTCAAAAGTGCCGGAACGTTGGCCCGCATTTTTTCCCTCCATCTAAGTTGGTATACAACCCCGATTTCATATAGCAGATGCAGGCAATGGTGGCTGCATGGTACTTTGCTTACAAAATTTGGGCGGTTCCCTTTTACCGGCACAGGAACGATTGTCTTGTTCTTTGGGACGAGATTCACCCTTCTACTGAAGAAGAGAGGGTGAACCTTGAACAAGCTGCACTTGATTGACCACTGCCCAGACACGCATCCAATATGGGCACCACCGACATCCATTCGTGTCACCAGAAAGGAGGATCTGTCATGTCAAGAGTGAAAGAATTGGAAAACCTGTTTACACGGGGTAAGATCACACGTCGTGAATTTATAGCGCGCGTGTCGGCATTGGGCCTGGCGGCCGCCGTGTCCCCTGCGTTGTTGTACTCGCCGGCACAGGCCTCAAAACCAAAAAGAGGAGGGCGCTTGAGAGTTGGCTGCACGGGCGGGTCGACCACCGACTCCATGGACCCGGCGACGTTGACCTCCGGTATGAACCTTTTTGTTCAGTGGCAGGCCCGGAATAATCTGGTTGAGCTGGACCACCAATTTAGCCCGGTACCTGAACTGGCCGAAAGTTGGGAAGCCTCGCCTGATGCCACCAAATGGGTTTTCAAACTGCGGAAGGGTGTCGAATTTCACAATGGCAAAACCATGGATTCCGACGATGTTATTTACTCTATCAATCATCACCGAGGGGAAGATTCAAAGTCTGCTGCCAAGGGCATCGTCGCTCCCATCAAGGATATCAAAACCGATGGCAAATACACGGTGATTTTTTACATGAAAGGAGGCAACGCCGACTTTCCATATATCCTTGCAGACTATCACCTGACGATCTTTCCTGCTGGAACCAAGGGCGCTGAATTTGAGAAGGGTATCGGCACAGGGGGATACATTAAACAGAGCTGGGAGCCAGGTGTGCGATTTTTTGTCAAGCGAAATCCCAATTACTGGAAGGAAGGGCGGGCGCATTTTGATGAAGTCGAAACATTGAGTATAACGGATATCAATGCCAGGACAAGCGCCCTAAAGACCGGGCAGATCGATGTTATGGACCGACCTGAGCTCAAGACTCTTCGTTTACTGGAAAAACTTCCCGGCATACAGGTCTTGAAAGGTCCAAGTTTGACCCATTTCAGCATGCCAATGTTATGTGATACTGCGCCTTATAACAATAACGATGTGCGGCTCGGCCTAAAATACGCCATTAATCGTGAGCAGGCGTTGAAAACGATCCTGCAGGGATATGGTATCCTTGGGAATGACCATCCCATATCTCCTCTTATGAAATATTATGATAATGATCTGCCACAAAGGCACCACGATCCTGACAAGGCTAAGTATTACCTGAAGAAGGCGGGCGTTCTTGGGCATACATTCAAACTTCATACGGCCGATGCCGCATTTGCCGGAGCGAACGACACAGCCCTCCTTTTCCAGGAAAATGCAGCGAAGGCGGGGATCAAGATCGAGGTGGTCCGGGAGCCAGACGATGGTTACTGGAGCAATGTCTGGAGGAAAAAGCCTTTTTCTATGTGTTACTGGATGGGTCGGGCTACTTGTGACTGGATGTTTTCCACTGAGTATGCGGCTGACGCCAGTTGGAATGATATGCGCTGGAAGCATGAGCGTTTTAATGAATTACTGGTGAAAGCTCGGGGTGAACTGGATGAGAAAAAGCGAGCTGATATGTATGCGGAGATGCAGCGTATCGTCCGCGATGATGGTGGGACTATAATCGTCATGTTTGCTCAAATGATTACTCCAGCCACCAAAAAGCTCAAGTTCGAGAACTACGCGACAAACATCATCTTGGATGGAGGGAGACTTGCCGAACGTTGGTGGTTCGCCTAAATAGAATCACCAAAGGATAAAATCACCAATCCGTGTGGGAGGAGTCATAATGGGTAAGTTTATTGAAGTGAACATAGAAAAGTGTACCGCCTGCAGGATTTGTGAATTCGCCTGTTCAACCCACCACTTTGGTGAAATAAATCCTTCAAAATCACGCATTAAGGTCACTATTATTTCAAGGGATTTTTTCTACTACCCTAACATCTGTCAGCAGTGTGCAAAAGCCCCTTGTGTCGAGTCGTGCCCTACGGACGCCCTTGTCAGAAATGTGGAAACCGGTGCTATCGAAGTGGACAAAGACGAATGCATAGGATGTCGGAAGTGTGTTCTTGCCTGTCCATTCGGTGCGATGGGCTTCCATATGGAGGAAAAAGTCGCTGACAAGTGTGACCTTTGCGGCGGTGATCCCGAGTGCGTGAAGCATTGCTTTTATGGGGCTCTGGAGTTCAAGGAGTTGGACAGGACAATTGCAGACATGGGGACGGCCTATGTTCAGAAGGTTAGGGACTCCTATCTTCAGGAGGTGGTAAGATGAAAGATAGATTCTTTGGTTGGACCGGAAGACATATTCGGGTTGATCTGACAAGTTCCGATATCCAGGTTGTGGAGGATGACCCCGAGATCATGCACACCTACCTGGGTGCGAGAGGGGTCGGCATCAAGTATATGATGGACGAAATGGATCCCAGGACGGATGCCTTTGAGCCCAACAACCGGTTCATCATTGCCACGGGCCCCTTGACCTGTATGCCTCCAGGTGGAAATCGGACGTATTTCATTACCAAGTCACCATTGACCGGCGGAATTGCCAACGCCGGCGTGGGGGGGTATTTTGGTGCCGAACTGAAATTCGCTGGATATGATTTTATCATTCTTCAGGGCAAGGCCAAGCGTCCGGTCTATCTTTGGATATACAATGATGAAATCGTTCTTCGAAGTGGTGAACACGTGTGGGGTATAGGCACTGAAGCTTCCGAAGATATCCTTCTGGACGAGACGGACCAAAAAGCCCACATAGCGGCGATCGGGCCGGCAGGGGAGAACCTTGCGCGCATCGCAAACGTCATAACAGGGGGCGTCACCGGAGCCCGGGCTGCGGGCAGGGGAGGTGTGGGTGCGGTCATGGGCTCCAAGAACCTGAAGGCGGTGGTGGTTCGCGGCACCGGTGGTGTCCGTATGGCGAATTTGGACGCATTTAAGAAAAACGTCTGGAAGGCTCTTAAATATTGGGAAAATCCGACTGAAAGCTGTGTCAAAGGGCTTGCGGACCACGGTACCATCATGTGCGTGAGTTTCACCAACGGTCTGGGAATTCTTCCAACCAGGAATTTCCAGACCGGGGTGTTCGAGGGGGCACATAAGATCAGCGGAGAAACATTCGCTGAAAAATATTCGGTTAGGGGAGCTACCCCGAGTAAAGCCTGCTTTGCGTGCCCGGCCGGCTGTGCGCGATTGAGTCGTGTGGAAGAGCCCGGCTATGAAGGAAAAGGCGAGGGACCGGAATATGAGTCGGTAGCGTCCTTGGGGGCAGTCACAGGTGTCGACAATTTTCCTGCAGTAATCAAGGCGGGAAGGGTCTGCAATGATATGGGCATGGACACCATCTCAACCGGTGTCACTGTTGGTTGTGCCATGGAGCTTTCGGAAAAAGGCTTTTTACCGGAAGAAGACGTTGGCTTCAAACTGGGTTTTGGCAATGGTGATGCGCTTGTGGACCTGGTCGGAAAGATGGCCACACGGGAAGGTTTCGGGTGGATTCTGGGAGAGGGCTCTTACCGCCTTGCCGAAAGGTATGGCCATCCGGAACTATCCATGACGGTCAAGAA
>CAYOIU010000083.1:0-13202 GCA_964404085.1 uncultured Desulfobacteraceae bacterium
ATGGGGGATTAAATGGGATCCGCAGTGGAGTGCGTGGATCATGTTATCCACAAACACATGATCCTGGAGACGGCACCCCCATCTTGCGTTGGGAACCGAGTAGGGGATACCGGACATGTGTTCCACACCCCCCGCCAGGATGATATCGGCCATGCCGGCCTGAATCATGGCCATTCCGGAAACGACCGCTTCCATCCCGGAAATGCATACGCGGTTGATTGTTGCCGCCGTAACCGTGTCGGGAATGCCGGCCATGAGGGCGGACACGCGGGCCACATTCAAGGCATCCGCCGGCTCGACACAGCAACCGTATCGGACATCGTCAATAAGGGCCGGATCGATGCCCGCTCGCCTGATGGCCTCTTTCATGGTGATACTTCCAAGAAGGGCGGCGTTGAGATCGCGAAGGGTTCCTCCAAAAGCGCCGACTGCCGTGCGGCAGGCTGAGACGATAACGACTTCTTTCATAACGACTCCTTTCCGGGATTGTGGTGTAATTTGATGAAAAGTGAAGCCCTTCATCAGGTTGCGGGGTACAAAAAAACCCGCCTCCAGGGAAGCGGGTTGATTTTAAAAGACGTTTCTGAAGGGAAAGTCCCTTTGGATTCAGCCCTCTTTCTTTTCTGCCAGTGCCTTCATGGCAACATCGTTTTCTTGAAGCCTTTTTATGTAGGTCTTGATATTCTTCTTGTTGGGTTTTGACCTCCTTGCCCGGACAAGTTTCAGTTTCTTCATATTCGATCCCATAGCACTATCTCCTCTTAAACGGTTACAAAATTAAAAAGTATAGTAGAAGGATGTTAGTGGGTCAAGAAAAATCTGGTTCTTCAGACTGGAATCCCGTGTGGAATCACAGGCGCTGAAGGCTCGAGGCGATGTATTCAACCGCATTCCTGAAAACCCGGATGCCTTCTCCCTCTTCAGACTGGAGTCTTCCACCCCGGCGGAGGATCTCCTGTTTACGTCGGGTCCATTCGGGATGATTCGTGTGGTGATTAAAAGCCTCCGGATGAGGCATGAGCCCGAATACCCTCCCTGTGGGGTCACAGATTCCGGCAATGTCCCGAAGAGAGCCATTGGGGTTCCAGGGCCAAGCACCCCGTGCCTCGTCGCCGTCTGGAACAGCATACTGGACGACCACCTGATTATCCCTGAAAAGGCGCATGATGTCCTCTTCTGAGCCAAAAAATTTCCCTTCACCATGCCTGACGGGAAGATCGATCGTTGAAATCCCCTTTGTAAATATACACGGAGACTCCGGATTGATCTTCAGCTTGACCCAGGCGTTGATAAAATTTCCGCTGTCATTGCAGGCGAGGGCGGCCCGCCGTTCATCGTAACGGTCATCGAAGGCAGGGAGAAGGCCCAGGTTCACGAGACATTGAAAGCCGTTGCAGATGCCGAGGATGAGTTTGCCGTCCTCGATAAAACGGGCAATATCGTCCCCGAGACGCCTTTTGAGTTTGGATGCCATGAGGACCCCGGCGCCGTGGTCGTCACCCCAACTGAAGCCCCCTCCGAAAACAAGAATATGAAAGTCTTTCAGGCTGCTGCCGTATCCGGAAATCACTTCATTGATATGTACCCTTGAGGACTCGGCCCCGGCAAGACGAAGAGCGTAGTCGGTCTCGTAATCACAATTCAACCCATAACCGGTAAGCACCAAAGCTTTTACGGATGTCATGTCAGATCTCCAAATGTCTCATGCCAGCATTTCTTGAGCTGGGAAATATCCTCGTCAATCAGGGGCGTTCCGCCTTCATTTTTTATGATCAAAGAGGGAGAAGGGATCACGACGCCAATCTTCGAAAACCTCATTCCCGCAAAAGATTCCTCGAACCTGCTTTTCTGCGAGGGATCTATTGTCACTATGAAACGACCGCAGGATTCTGAATAAAGAATCTGAGTCGGCTCCAGGCCGGATGACCCCGGAACCGCGTCTAAATGGATATCCAGCCCGAGATCGCCTCCCATGGCGGCCAGGGCCAGATGAACGCCGAGACCACCCCGGGAAACCGCATGACTGGACGTGACAAGGTCTTCCTGGATGGCCTTGTGGAGAGCTTTGTAAAGGGGAAAGTTGGTCTCGGCGTCGACCGTCGGGACATTGAGGCCCACATTCTCCATCATTTGGTAATACTCACTCCCTCCCAGTTCATTGCCGGTTTCACCCAGGACATAGACGAGGTCACCTGGGAACTTGACGTCCATGGTGACACACTTGCCGACATCTTTAACAACCGTACTGATCGTAAAGAGGAGCGTCGGCAGGCCGGAAATCTTCCGTTTTTCGCCAAAGGGCCCCTCCAGGTTTCCATCGATATACATACTGTCTTTGCCCGAGAGCAGGGGAATCCCGTAGGCGAGGCAATAATCCCTCAGGGCCCAATTGGCACGGACCAGTTGTGCAGCCTTGTACTTACCGTCGGGATTTCGTCGAGGGTGGTATTGGATGGTCGGCCAGCAGAAGTTGTCCACGCCGCCCATCTGCCTGGGATCTCCTCCCACGGCCACAACTTTTCGCACGGCTTCATCGATGGTTGCCGCAACCATCGGGTAGGTGTCGATCTTGGAATAGCAGGGGTTGAGGGCCTGGGACACGGCGAGCCCTTTGGCGGAGTCCAGGATCGGTCTGATAACGCAGGCATCGCTCGGTATGTCCCGGTGAATTCCCACCAGCGGCTTGACCACGCTACCCCCTTGAACTTCGTGATCATACTGCCTTGAAATCCAGTTTCTGGCACAGATGTTGGGGCGGGACAACAAGGATTTCAGAACCTCTCCGTGTTTCTCGGGTCCGCTGATCACCGGTTCAACCAGGCCGCGGGCCTCCGGCGGGTTCCATTCCGCATCGAATTCCCACTGGGGGAAATCTGATTTCAGGAGATCCATGCGTACGTGGGCGCAAACCTTCCCTTTGTAGTTCAATTGAAGAATCCCCGAGTCATTGTACTCTCCGATAACCGTACTATCCACGGAGTGCTTTCCCGAAAGTTCCATGAAACGGTCGAGGTTCGCCGGGTGGACGGCTATGGTCATTCTTTCCTGGGACTCGGATATCCAGATTTCCCACTGATCCAGCCCTTCATATTTCAGGGGAACCTTGTCCAGGTCCACGCGACATCCGTTGCTGAACAGGGCGGACTCACCCACAGATGAAGAAAGCCCGCCCCCGCCGTTGTCTGTGATAAACGCGATAAGACCCTCATCCCTTGCTTCCAGGAGAAAGTCATGCATCTTCTTCTGTGTGTAAGGGTCTCCAATTTGAACATGGCCCGCAGGGGTGTGCTCACTGAAAGTTTCTGATGCGGCGGTAACCCCATGGATACCGTCCTTGCCCACCTGTCCCCCGGACATGACGATAAGATCACCGGGATGTGGTGCTTTTTCGTGTGAAGATTGATTCCCAATTCTCGCAGGCATCAGTCCCAGGGCCGTCACAAAGACCAGGCACTTGCCGAGATAGCTTTCGTCGAACAGCAGGAGTCCGTAAGGGGTAGGTATGCCGCTTTTGTTCCCGCCGTCCCTGACGCCCTCGATGACGCCGTCCAGTAATCTTCTGGGGTGGAGATGAGGTTGAAGCTCTCCTTCATAATCCCGCGGTCCCACACAGTATCCGTATAAACCGAGTATGAGTTTCGCACCCTTCCCCGTTCCCATGGGATCCCGATAGATACCGACAATTCCGGTGATGGCGCCGCCATAAGCCTCCATGTTGGAAGGACTGTTGTGGGTTTCACCGGTAATCACGTAATAGTGATCGTCATCGAATCGGGCGACACCGGCGTTGTCCCACAGGACGGAGATGACCCAATCCCGTTTTTCTTTCAGGTCGAGCGTGGGGTTTTCGATGCATGTCTTGAAGAGGTTGTCCACTGTTTCACGGTGCCCGGTAACCAGGTCCTGGTAATGAAAAAGGCCTTTGAAGGTGTTGTGGTTGCAGTGATCACTCCTGGCCTGGGAAATGTACTCCAGTTCCACGTCCGTTGGAAGACCAAGGCCTACGCGGTGTCTCTCTTCGAGGATGTCTTCCCTGAGAAAATAATGTCTGATGACCGGGATATCCATCTCCTGCAAGGCAAGATTGCGTTCTTCAGAAAGTTGTTTCAGGGTTTGATCGCTGTCAATGGAAATAGCACTCACCTGGGGTTCATGGTCCAGGATAACCTTTGGGACAAGGAAACCGATGCCCTCATCCGGGTTCCAGTCACTGTCGGAAAAGACTTTCCACTGCTGGATAATATCATTGGCCAAAAGCTCGCCGGCAATCTTTTCCACCTGATCGCGGTTCAGGTTGCCACGGATTTCATAGAGCCTGGAGGTATACACGGCCTCGCCCTGATCAAATTTTTGTTCCAGAAGATCTTCGATAGCTTCAACGGCTGTACTTCCGGCCGTATCTCTGACACCAGGTCGGAAACCGACCCAGATGAGCCAGTCAAAATCTCCGGCAAGGGGGCCATAGGAGGATATGTCGGTCACGGGATTGGCAAAAATCTCCGCCCTGACCCTTTCCAGCTGGTTTTCATTCAGAGAGGTTTCCAGGGTAAGGACCCTGATGACCCGGATGTCCTCTACTTCCAAGTCGAAGTATTCCCTTGCTTTTCGACGTATGGTTCCACCTTCTGCGTCCACCAAATCCGGTTTAAGCCTTATTTCCAATCTTGAGAGCATGACAGACCCCGTTGCATTGTTTTCTTAATAGTGGATTGTTTTGAATCTAAAAGAATTGGATCAATCAGTCAACCGAATAGTCCTTTTTCGATTCCTTGTATTTGTGTGAACTTTTGATCAGTTTTTGTCGGACTTGCAATACCCGGCTCCAATGCGTATATTGAAAGCAAATAAAATTGCATGAAATCTGATGACGTAGCAAACGTTGTCACTCCGATGATGAAAGGGTGTTTTGGGACTCATCAGATGTGGAAAGGATACCACCATGGAAGAGCAGAAAAAAGACCCTATGAAAAAGGAAGAAAACAGCAGGATTCCAAATCAAAAGGAACTTGAGAAGGAGCTGAGCGAATACCTTTCAAAAAAATATGGGAATCGCGTAAAAGTGGTTTCTCCTTTCGTGGTTCCGCGTCCCCTGGAAGACAAAAGCGATGAGAGTCAAACCAGCAGAGATGGGGCCCAATGCTCCGATTTTGACTTACTTCCGGAGGAATTGGAGAAGTATCTGGATGGCTTCGTTGTCAAGCAGGATGATGCAAAGGCCGTGCTATCCACAAAGATCTGCACCCATTTCAACCGGATCAAGCATGCAGATAAACCCTCACCGTGCAAGCGAAAAGGCGGTGTCGGTATGATCAAGAACAATGTGCTTATGATTGGCCCGACCGGTGTGGGGAAGACCTATATCATCAAGCTCATCGCTCAGAAGCTGGGTGTCCCGTTTGTGAAGGGGGATGCCACGAAATTCAGCGAGACAGGTTATGTGGGTGGAGATGTGGAGGATTTGGTCAGGGACCTGGTTTACGAAGCCAACGATAATATTTCGCTTGCCGAAAACGGCATCATTTACGTCGATGAAATCGACAAAATAGGCTCTTCACACAATTTGATCGGACATGATGTCTCGAGAACAGGGGTTCAAAGGGCACTGCTGAAACCCATGGAAGAGACTGAAGTCGATCTGAAAGTCCCACACGATCCTATTTCCCAGATTCAGGCCATAGAGCAGTACAGGAAAACAGGAAAAAGGGAAAAACGTGTGGTCAATACAAAAAACATCCTGTTTATCGTCAGTGGGGCCTTTGGCGAACTGGCTGAAATCGTGCGAAAAAGGCTGCAACAACAGGGGATCGGATTCGAAGCGGATGTGCGCTCAACCGAGGTGCCCTGGGAAATCCTCAAGGAAGTGAAGGCACAGGATCTGGTTGCCTTCGGGTTTGAATCCGAATTCGTGGGACGCCTCCCTGTGATCGTTGTTTTTGATGAGCTGAAAAAGGAAGACCTGCTTGAGATTCTCAGAAATCCGAATAATCCGGTCATTATCAGCAAGCGACGGGACTTCAGGGCTTACGGAATTGATATTCAGTTTGAAGAGGAGGCGTTAGATGCGTTGGCCGCCATGGCTGCTTCAGAAAAGACGGGTGCCCGCGGGCTGGTGAGCGCCATCGAACGTGTACTCATTCCCTTTGAAAAGACCCTTCCATCCACGGACATCAAGACCTTGCTGGTCACACCGGAAGTGGTTAAATCGCCCCAGGCTGAACTTGAAAATCTTCTGGCGAGTCCTGATGATTCCGCGAGAGTTTCCAGGTTTGAACAGGTGAAATCCAGAGAACTCGAAAATGTCAAAACATTTATTCTTGAGAGGGCTGAAGATTTCAAAAGAAATTCCGGGCTTGAAATATATGAGAGGCGTATGTTACTTATTGCCGGGATGTATCTGGAGAACACGGCTGATCTTGATACGATTTTTGAAAACTTCAAAGAGTTGTATCAAGAGGTAAAGATTGCAGAAGCTTCACTGCCTGAAAACCTGGAGGTCAGTGTCTCTTTTGAAGAAAGTGCCATTGATGAGATTATTCAACAAGCAGTCGAAAGAAATGAAGAAGCAGGACCCCTGGCATTCCAGCTGGCAAAAAAACTGGAATATGGCCTCAAATTGGTTCGTGATCGTTCAGGGATCGAACATTTTTTCATCAACGGCGCAGCTGTCACCGACATGGAAACCTTCATCAACGATTTGATCAAACGCTACTACAGCCAGGAGTATGGAGACGCCGTACCCAATTTCAAGCTCCAGGAATGACGGAATCTTTGATCATTGCCCTGATTTGACTCCTTCCAGGTTGTACACTTTAGGAAGCTCAAACGATGATTGGAATATCCAAGTTGTATTGCGGGACCGTAGAACCTTCCGATGCCCTTCGCTACGGAAGACGTTCCAGTGAGTTGCCTTCCCATCTGCTCCAATTCTCAAGAGACAAGAAACCCGTTGTGGTCTGGAATGTGACGCGTGCATGCAATCTGCATTGTGTCCACTGTTACGCCCGGGCCGTCGAAAAGAGCAGCGAAGGGGAGTTGAGCCACGAACAGGGGTTGGCCCTGCTCGATGACCTGGCTGCCTTTGGGGTCCCGGTCGTTCTCTTTTCCGGGGGAGAGCCCCTTGTTCGACCTGACCTGATCCCACTGGCAAGATACGCGGTCAAAAAGGGAATGCGGGCGGTCATTTCAACCAACGGCACCCTTATTGACCGGGATAAGGCCCGGGAATTGAAGGACATCGGTCTTTCCTATGTGGGCGTTAGCCTGGATGGAATGGAAGAGGTGAACGACCGTTTTCGTGGAAAAAGAGGGGCCTTCAAAATGGCAATGGAGGGGATCAGAAATTGCCAGGAGGTGGGACTCAAAGTCGGCCTTCGGTTTACCGTTAACCGAATGAATAAACAGGAAATCCCAAGGATATTCGATCTCCTGGAGGCCCATGATATTCCACGGGTCTGTTTCTATCATCTGGTGTACGCGGGACGTGGATCGGCTCTGGTGGAACAGGATCTGGATCATGGGGAAACGCGCAAGGCCGTTGACCTGATCATTGACAGTACACAGGAGTTACATGTCCGCGGCATCGACAAAGAGGTCCTTACCGTCGACAACCATGCCGACGGGGCCTACGTATATCTGCGCATGTTGAAGGAACAACACCCCCGGACATCCGAGGTCCTGCAGCTTCTTCAGATGAACGAAGGCAACAATTCCGGCAGGGGATTCGGTTGCATAAGCTGGGATGGCTCAGTACATGCGGACCAGTTCTGGAGACACTATTCTTTTGGAAATGTCCTTGAGAGACCATTCAGTGAGATATGGACGGACCTCTCCAATCCGCTCATGGCCAGGCTGAAGGATAAGAAGAAATATGTCAAAGGGCGATGTGCGCGATGCCGCTGGCTTGATATATGCGGCGGGAATTTTCGGGTGCGGGCCGAAGCGGCCACCGGGGATCTCTGGGCCCCGGATCCCGCCTGCTACCTCACCGATGATGAAATCTCGCGTGAAATTGGGTAAACACCAGACCCCAAATAGCCGTCCATGTAAAAGTGAGCTGTCAAGTGCACTTTGAGAAAGTACATGAAAAAGATTGTCAGCTTCGCTTGTTCATACGCGTTTAGTAACGCGATTTCGTCAGAAGTGTCAAGGAGAGAACAATGATTATTCGACCACGCAGACTCAGGAGAACGCCGGCCATTCGAGACATGGTGAGAGAGACCCACCTCTCTGTAAAGGACTTCATTGCCCCCCTGTTTGTGAAACCCGGACGATCCAAAAGGGATCCCATCCTTTCCATGTCGGGACAGTGCCAGTTTTCTGTGGACGCATTGGTCGATGAGGTGAAAGAGCTGTGGAATCTTGGTATTCCGTCGGTCATTCTGTTTGGACTGCCGGACAAGAAAGATTCCACAGGCAGCCGTTCCTGGGCCGATGACGGCATCGTGCAGCAGGCGGTTTCCGCCATCAAAACAGCGGTTCCGGATATGGTGGTAATCACTGATGTGTGTTTCTGCGAATATACGGACCATGGGCACTGTGGCGTCATCCACGATGGTGATGTGGACAATGACGCCACACTGGAACTGCTTGCCCTCCAGGCCCTTTCACACGCGAAGGCCGGAGCGGACATGGTGGCACCATCCGATATGATGGACGGTCGTGTGGCAGCCATCAGAAAAGCATTGGATGAAGAAGGTTACCACCAGGTGGGAATCCTGTCTTATGCCGTCAAATATGCCTCCGCCTTTTACGGACCCTTCCGGGAAGCCGCAGAATCAACTCCCCAATTCGGTGACCGTCGAAGCTATCAGATGGACCCTGCCAACGCCGTTGAGGCCCTGAAGGAAGCTGAACTGGATGTGGGGGAGGGGGCCGATATGATCATGGTGAAACCGGCTCTTCCCTATCTTGATATCATTTCCAGGGTCAGGGAAACCTGCCTTGTTCCTCTGGCGGCTTACAATGTCAGCGGGGAATTCGCCATGGTCAAGGCTGCCGAGATGCAGGGCTGGATTGATGGAGAACGTGTCATGATGGAAATGCTGATCTCCATCAAACGTGCAGGTGCCGATCTGATATTGACGTATTTTGCCAAAGAGGCGGCTCAATTACTCTATGATGAAACACGGTGACAGAAAAAATCAATTGAGACTTGTGGCATGGGAGGTTACCCGAAGCTGCAATCTGAACTGCGTGCACTGCAGGGCGGCCGCTGAGAAGGGACCTTACCCTGGAGAGCTTTCCACATCGAGATGCATGGAGCTCCTGGAAGAGATCAGCCGAATCGGCAAGCCCATCGTTATTCTTACCGGAGGGGAACCCCTGTTGAGAGAAGACGTGTTCGAAATCGCCGAACGGGGCACGCAGCTTGGACTTCGGATGGTCATGGCCACAAACGGGACTTTTCTGACCCCGGAAATAACAGAAAAGATGATGGAATCCGGCATCAAACGGGTGAGCATTTCTCTGGACGGCCCGACAGCCGAAGAACACGATGCCTTCAGGATGGTGCAGGGTGCCTTCGATGGTGCCCTCGCAGGTATTGATCTTCTGAAGGCACGGGAGATTCCATTCCAGATCAACACCACCATAACCAGACACAATGTTCATCTTGCAGAAGAAATCCTGAATCTGGCGGTAGACCTTGGTGCAGTGGCTCATCATATTTTTCTTCTTGTCCCGACGGGTCGTGCCAGGGATATGGTGAACCAGGAGATAGAGGCGCGGGAATATGAGGATCTTTTGCGCTGGTTCTATCGCGTGCGGGATAAGGTGCCTCTACATCTCAAGGCCACATGTGCCCCGCATTACTATCGCATATTACGGCAGGAGGCCCACGCCAGGGGTGAAAAAGTCACGTTTGAGACTTATGGCCTGGACGCCGTTACCCGCGGATGTCTTGGAGGCACTGCTTTCTGCTTCATTTCCTACAACGGCGTTGTCCAACCCTGTGGGTATCTGGAGCTCGACTGCGGCGATGTCAGGAAGAGTGATTTCGGAGAAGTCTGGGAACACTCTACCGTTTTCCAAAAGCTGAGAGATTTTTCCAGCTATCAGGGCAAGTGCGGTCGATGTGAGTACATCAGATTTTGCGGTGGCTGCCGTGCAAGGGCCTTTGAGAGCTCAGGAAACTTTCTTGGGGAAGAACCCTTATGTGCTTACGAACCCGGCAAAAAGGAAACGCATGGATAAATCGGATAAAGATATTGTCAACGAGATCCAATCGGATTTCCCCATTGCTTCCCACCCCTACCAGGTGGTGGCTGAAAGGCTGAATCTGTCTGAGAAAGAGGTGCTCGATCGTGTAAAGGCATTGAAAGAGAAAGGAATCATCAGAAGGATCGGCGGCAATTTTCATTCAAACCGGTTGAACTTCAGGAGCACCCTCTGTGCTGCAAAGGTTCCTGAGAATAAACTGGATTCATTTGTCGCCACTGTGAACGGTTATCCGGGCGTTACCCACAACTATCTCAGGAACCATGTCTACAATGTCTGGTTCACATTTATTGCCGAAGACATGAACACCATTTCCGATGCCCTGGAAGAAATCGCTGAGAAAACCGGTGTGAAAGCAATCCTGAACCTGCCTGCCGTCGAGGTTTTCAAGATCAAGGTTGATTTTGAAGTATGATGACTTCGTAAAAAGCTGGTTCATGCCGCAAACGGCAGGCTATGAACAACGAATGGGAACCGAACCTGACAATCTTTTTCAGATGCTTTCTAAACACTCTGGAGGGGATGGACGGTTATTTGGGGTTTAGCGGTACGCAGTAGTGAGCGCATGGGTTGAGGAGGTTTAAACCCCAAATAGCCGTCCATGTTGAAGTGAGTTGCCAAGTGCACTTTGAGAAAGCACATGAAAAAGATTCTCAGATTCGCTTCTTTATACGCGTTTAATAAAGCGGCTTCGTTTGAAGTCATCATTCCGAATCCGTTTTTTCGTGATATTGATCCAGAAACATCTCTCTCTGTTCCGGGCTGATTCTGCCCAGCTCAACCAGAAGATCTGCGATCCCGTCTTTCCTCAATTCCTTAATGGAAATGATTTTCTGCATTTTTTTCCCCTGGATGCTGTAGAATGTGTAATTCAACGTAAAATGTGATTTCTTTAATATTTTGATACGCTTGCCGATAAAAATGAAATGATAGCTCAAGAGAACATACAGAACAGCTGCAAGAATGCCCCACGTCAGTATTTTTTTGCGAAAACTCATGATACGCCCCTTTTTTACATGTCCACTTCAGAGCCCACCCGGTAATACATTCCTGAAATGGTCTGCTAATTTTTTGAGGTTAAGGCGTCAAAACGTTCGCCTGCCCCTGGCTATGGGATATCTCCTGCCATACCCGAAGGCCTTTGACGTAACCTTCAAGCCGGGAGGCGCCTGACGCCGCTTGTATTCGTTCATAGCGAGCCTGCGGAGTACGTCTATGACGGTCTCCCTTTTATGCCCCAAGGCCACTATTTCATCAAGTCCAAGATTTCTTTCCAGTGCAGCCTCAAGTATCGCATCCAGGATTTCATAGGGAGGCAGAGCGTCCTGATCCGTCTGGTTCGGTCTCAGTTCCGCCGAAGGAGGCCTTGAGATGATACGCCCGGGGATAACTTCTTTATTTCTGTTGATATATGCGGCCAAACGGTAGCAACAGGTCTTCGGAAGATCGGAGATGACGGCCAGGCCGCCACTCATGTCGCCGTAAAGGGTACAGTAGCCCATGGCCAGTTCGGACTTGTTGCCGGTGGTCAGGAGGAGGGCATTCATTTTATTGGAAAGGGCCATAAGGAGATTCCCTCTTATGCGTGCCTGAATGTTCTCCTCTGTTTCGTCTTCCGGAAGCCTGGCAAAAAGGGTTTTCAATGTATCCTTGTAGCCTTGGAACAGGTGGCCGATGGGGATTTCTTCGAGGCGAATGCCGATGTTCCTAGAGAGAAGTCGGGCATCCTCTTTGCTCATTTTGGAAGTGTATGGCGAGGGCATGGCCACCCCCATCAGGTTTTCGGGGCCGAGGGCCTCTGCAGCAATGTATGCTACCAGGGAGGAATCGATTCCCCCGCTAAGACCTAACAGTGCGCGTTTAAAGCCGCATTTCATGGCATAGTCCTGTGTTCCCATGATGAGACCCTTCAGCATCGCGGCTTCATCCTCCAGCCAAGGGTCCTGGATCTCCTCATAATTTAATTCCGTGTCCCAGATGAGCATGTCGGGCTCGAATGGTTTTGCAAGACCCGCAAGTCTACCCTCTGCATCAACGACCATGCTGGACCCATCGAAAAGGAGTTCATCGTTTCCGCCTACCTGGTTGCAGTAAAGGGTCGGTATCCGGTAGATAGTGGACAGTTTCTTGAGGATGTTCAACCGCACGGCTTGTTTGTTCAAGGTATAGGGAGAGGCCGACATATTGATGAGCACATCGATTCTTCGAGAGACGAGCTCTTTTACCGGATCCAGACCATAGTGGGGGATCCCGCTGGAATGGACGACATTCCAGATATCTTCACAAATGGTAACGCCAAACCGCTTTCCGGATAGTTCAAAAACGAGGCTTCGATCCGCAGGTTCGAAATAACGGGTCTCATCAAAAACGTCATATGTGGGAAGCAATCGTTTCCCTCCCTGCCTGGCGATCGTACCCTCGCTGAGCAGGGCAACACTGTTGACAAGGGGTTTGCCGATCCGGCCCGTGTTCTGTTCCACGTAACCGCAGAGTATGGAAATCCCCTTGATCTGCGAGGCGATTTTCTTCAACTGGGCCAGGTTTTCCCCAATAAATGCGGGCTTTTCCAGAAGATCCTTCGGCGGATATCCAATGAGAGACAGTTCAGGAAGAACGGCCAGTTCACAGCCTCTTTTTCGGGCCAGGGCAGTGGCATCGAGAATGAGGGCGGTGTTATATTCAAAGTCACCGACAATAGAATTGATTTGACAGAGGGCGATTTTCACACTGTTTCCCCTTAATAGCCCAAAGATTATCCTTAACATCCAAAAACAGCCAAACCATCAAGAAAAACCATTATCGCAATACACGGAACATGGCAAGGGGATTTTGTGGCCGTTTTGATATGGCATGTTTTATGCTTCTGAAATAGAATATTTGGGAAGAATGCCTGATTTGAGATGGCGTGAAAAAAATCTGATTGATTCGGAGCTCACTGGTGTCCGGTTAAACTTTTTGAAAGACAGGCTAACTATATGATTTAATAT
>CAYOIU010000084.1:0-13167 GCA_964404085.1 uncultured Desulfobacteraceae bacterium
ATGCCCAGTTAAACCGCTCTGCTTTCCTGGAATCGGTTCTAGCCAACGCCGATCTCACCGGCGCCAATTGTGAGCAGACCATGATGGTGGGGGTTGATTTCACAACCATCACCATCAGTCAGACAGTATTTCATCAAATGTTACTGTTCAATTCTTGTTTTGCAAAGATGGACTTGCAGGGCATGGATTTTTCCATGAGCCAGTTTAACGGCTCTGATTTGACCGGCACGAATTTATCCAATGCGATTCTTACCCAGGCCGGCTTTATGGAAGCGGATCTATCCGGGGCCAATTTTGAAAATATACAGGCGCCTATGGCCCTTTTCGTGAAAGCGAAGATGCCTGAAGCGAAGCTCAAGGGGGCCATCCTGAAGCAATCTGTTTTCCAGGAGGCCGACTTGACCTCGGCTGATCTCAGCGGGGTGGATATGGAAGCGTGTTCCTGCAAAAAGGCGCTCTGCAGAGGGACGAAATTCAGCAAGGCCAATCTGTCTGATTGTGATTTTTCCCATGCAGATCTTTCCGGTGCGGATATGACCCTCGCCAATCTTTTTAGAACCAGATTTCATCAAATCAAAGAGGAACATACCATTTGGACCGGTGCAAACAGGGACGCCGCTTTTGGCACAGACCCGGAACTGGCTGCGGCGGAACAATGGCAACCGGCATTATGATGTGAGTTATCTAATGTTTAGGGGGAGAGAGAAATGGAAAACCTGGCAAGACGGTTTCAAGAACATATGATGGTTCAGGAACTGGGCATTATTACAAAGATCGATTGTGAAATCTATACGGTCGAGACCGGTTCCTGCACGTATGAGGCCCAACAGGCCGTTAGCTGTCTGATAACCCCCCAGCAGAATGACAAGGTGATCCTAATGGGGAACGCATCGGATGGTTTTTATGTTTTGGCCGTTCTGGAACGGAAAAAAGGCGAGAAACAGACCCTTTCATTTCAGGGGGATGTAGACTTCATTGTAAAGGACGGTCGTTTGTCAATAGCCTCCAAGGAAGGGATGGGATTGACCTCGGCAAGGGATATCAATCTCGCCTCTTCTGAATTGAACGTTCATTCCCTCAAGAGTGAAGTGCATATTCACCGTCTCATTTTCAGCGGAGGTTTCTGGATGGGGCAGGTGGAGAAAATCAGGCTGGCCGTCACCGCTTTCGATTCCTTGATTGAGCGTTTGACGCAAAGGATAAAACGCTCCTATCGTACGGTTGAAGAAATTGACCGGTTACGGGCCGGTCGACTGGACTATCTCGTAGACAAACTCCTCTCTTTGAGGGGAAAATATTCCATGTTGACGGCCAAAGAGGACGTAAAAATCGACGCAGAACGTATTCACATGGGTTAAGCCCGGATTTCTCACCAATAATCTACTGTGACGGCGGATAGCCCCATGCCTACTGCGTTACATTTGAAAAACGACCTCGACGTACTGCGAGTACGCCTGTGGCCATTTTTCTACACGCGCCTTGTATTCATGCGCCTCTCCACCGTCTCGTGACGAGAATTGGTGAAAAACCCGGGCTAGGAGGATACTGATGTTCGCAAATACCCAGATGATGGGGACAGACATGGGATTTCCTGACGTGTGTTTGACACCTTCACCGGTCGGTCCGGTACCGATCCCCTATCCCAACATTGCCATGGGACCAACGGCCATTCCCGGGCAGGTTAAAGTTCTTATTATGTGCATGCCTGCCCACAATATAGCCACCACCACACCCCTGACCAACGGTGACAATGCGGGAGTTGCCACCGGAGTAGCCTCCGGCACTGTCATGGGACCCTCCAGACATCTGACCGCCGCCTTTACGGTGCTTGTGGGAGGGACCCCGGCCACAAGGCTGACCAGCATGTCGCTCCAGAATTCAACCAACTGCCCGGGAACCAGAATAGTCCCCAGCCAGGTAAAAGTCCTTTTGCTGGCGCCGTAACATCCGGGAAGGGCTTGCTTAAGACGGCAATGTGATCCGTGAAACCCAACGAACCTCCATACAGTTACGATTTAATCCCTTACGAGAGTCACAGTTATCCACAATCCCACCCTGACCGTCTGGCCACCCTGGGAAGCCTTTTCGACCTGAAACCTCCCCCTGTAACACGTTGTCGGGTGCTTGAGCTGGGCTGTGCAAGCGGCGGAAACTTGATTCCCATGGCCTTTCAACTTCCGGGAAGCGAGTTTGTAGGAGTTGATCTCTCAAGCCAGGAGGTTGAGGTGGGCCGGAAAACCATTCAGGATCTGGGGCTGAAAAATATCCGTATCGACCGCGGGAACATTATGGATGTCGAGGGCTCTTATGGTGTGTTCGACTACATTATCGCACATGGTATCTATTCATGGGTGCCCGTTGAGGCCCAGGAAAAGATACTGGATATTTCAGGGAAAAACCTTTCGCCCGATGGAATAGCCTACATCAGCTACAACACCTATCCCGGCTGGCACATCCGGGAAATGATCCGCCACATGATGCTCTATCACGCAAACCAGTTTGAGGACGGGAAAGAGCGGATCGAGCAGGCCCGGGCCTTGATGGATTTTCTGGCGAGTTCAGTGCCGCCCGGGAAAGACTATTTCGGGTTGCTCTTGAAGAACGAACTGGAACTCGTCAGGCACTCCGAGGATTGGTATATCTCTCACGATCACCTGGAGGAAATCAATTCCCCGGTCTATTTTCATCATTTCATTGAACAAGCGGAAAGACATGGGCTGCAATATTTGGCTGAAGCGCAATTTTCAACAATGCTCGCCGGCGGTTTCTCACCAAAGGTGAAAGAAACCTTGGCCCGAATCAGCAAATACAACGTCGAGGCCGAGCAATACATGGATTTTCTCCGGAATCGCCACTTCCGCCAGACGCTCCTGTGCCACGTGGACCAACCCCTCGAACGCACCCTCGTTACTGATAGTCTGAAGGGACTTCTCATCACCTCGAGGGCCGATCCGACCGGTGATACGATTGATCTGAATCCCGGGGTAAAACAGGTCTTTAGTACGCCGAGCGGGGCATCGCTAAAGACCGACTTTCCCATGACAAAGGCCGCCTTGGTCGTTCTGAGACACGCCTGGCCTAAGGCCATGGATCTGAGTGCTTTGATAGAGAATGCGACGCTGCTCTTGCAGGAGAAACTGAACGGTCATGAGACCATGCCTCTTGAAGACAGGAAAATCTTAGGGGAGGCCTTGCTTCACGGTTTCGCCGGAAACGTCGTTGAGTTACACACCTGGCAAGCCGATTTCGCGACAGCAGTGGGTGAACAGCCGATGGCAAGTCCTCTGGCAGCCTATCAGGCAAGGCACGGTCTGCCGATCGTCAACCAGCGGCATGAATCAGTGGCTCTTGACCTGATTTCAAAGGAACTCCTGACCGTTGCGGACGGAAGAAAGAATCATGAAACCCTTCTGGAACATTTGGTTGCCCGCGTCATTGACGGTACAATCGTCTTCGAAAAAAATCACCAACCGATTTCAGAAGAGAGCCAACTGAAACACGCCTTGGGAAACGACATGGAAAGTCAGCTCCGGTATCTGGCAAATACAGCTTTGCTCGTAAAATGAACATACCCCTATCCCGACAAAAGGCGAATGCACTTCGAGCTAGAGATCCTTCAGGATCTCTTGACGCTTCCTTCGGTACTCGTCTTCATTAATCAATCCCTTTCCCTTCAAGGTATCCAATTCCTCGAGCCGTTGAGAAGGGCCTTTCGGCGCTACTGATGCAGGAACGGGAGATGAGACGAGGGCGATCTGATCCGGATGGGCAGGATCATACTTGACTTTAAGTTTGGCTCCCGGTTGAAAGAGAAAAGCATGGGACTGGGAAATCATTTTCTTTGTTCTTACCTGAAAAGCCTTTCCTCCCGCCGGCATGACATCTAGGACCAAGATGAGCTGGGTATACCTTTTCGTCGCGAAACCCGCATCGTGTACCTCCAAGATGATCGCTTCTGCATCCTGCCCCACAGCATACAAGCGTTCTTCATTTGCAGCGGCCTGCTTGGCATTCTTTACGGTTTCCATCGTTGCATTCACAACACCCTTCGTCTGCGGAGATTTAACAACCTTCTTGTATACAAAAAAGTAGACACCTAATGAGACCGCGATACCGAGCAATATACTCACTACTACAACAATGGTCACTAAATGAGATAGTTTCACGAGGCATCTCCTTTCTTAATTCTCTCTTCAGCAGCGTTACTGCTCTTTCTTTTGTTCCTGAAGGTTTCGCTGAAGCTGCATCTGGGCCGCCTGCAGCGCCTGCTGAAGGGTCTGGTGCAGATTGTAGGCATTGGCAACGGACATGACGATGCGGTTGGATATGGTCGCATGACCCGGCATGGACCTGTGAAGATTGCCGAATTCGATAACAACGTCTCCGGCTCCCACATAAACGTTGAATACGTCCCGGTAAACGTACTCCAACTCCGATGCCACATGGAACGAGACCTCCGGCTGCTGTTCATTTCCCTTCTTTTCCTGATCATTATCTTTCATTTTTACTCTCTCAAATAAGTTACCATTAGCAAGTGGAAGAACCGTTGTAGGAAATTCAGGCTTGAATAGAAACTTTACGACATAATCATCACCTTGAATTGAGACGGCACCAAGGTCGTGCCGGAGGGTACGTTGGTGGAATTTTGAAGCGCAGGACTGAGCCATTTGGTGGCGGGCATACCGCCGGTAAATACCTTGGTGCTCCCCATGGTGTTTCTTGCCGGTCCCATCACCATCCCGGAGGCTACGCCGCCGGCGACACCGGCATTGTCCCCCATACTGGTTGGGATTGTCGTCCCCATATTATGCGCCGGCATCATGGAGATCAAATGCTTGAGGGATGCGGTCGGCGGAAGGGCCATGGGCAGCATGGCCGTGTTGGGATAGGGGATGGGAACCGGCCCCACCGGCGAGGGAGTCAGGCAGACATCCGGCATTCCGAAGTCCATGCCCATAAGAGAACAGTTGGCAAACATAAAAGGCCTCCTATTTAATACTCCAGTTGAGCTAAAAACCAATTGGGAGTTATTCGTTCAGGCTACCCCATAAAGATCTGCTCACCGTCGATCTTGGTGCCTTTCTTGCTCACCATGACGGTGTACTTTGAATCCATGGAATACAACCCGTCCGTTTTTCTGGTTATCTGCCCGGCATTGACCTGGTCGGAATCCTCAGTGTGGCGGACGAAGCTTCTGAACTTCTCGACGACATGTTTGGCCATGGTGTTTATCATCCCACTGATGAGGAGGACCGTCTTGAAGCTGGCCTGAAGACTTGTGCCACGGGCCGTAACCGTATCATAGTCCACAACCGCCTGACCGCTCTTATGAACGGCCTGCTTGGAAAGGCAGTTCAACCGGTCTCCCGATGCCAGAGTCACAGACTTTCCGGAAACCATACTGAGCGCCCCTTCTTCCGCGTGCAAGGTGGCATCCGCCGGGAAGGAGATCGTCATGCTCTGATCTCCCGGGCGTTCAATAATACCGAGGATGTAGTATGCCCCGTTTTCGTTTTGTGTACACAGGATCAGATCTCCCACCATCGGCTGCACCAGGCAGCTGAAGGCGACCTGCGTCGTGTGGTCGAGGCCCGAGATCCGCACCACAGCCTTTTTACCGGAGATGGATACGATCCTTCCGTTTTGCACTGCCGGTTCCGTCGGCCCTGTCAATGGAACTACCTTTGCTGCTCTTAGGCTCATTTCTTCCTCCATTTTTCTGCCCTTAATCGTTTTTTGTCCGTTCCCAGTGCGAGCGATTTGCTTGCCCCCCTCCAGATGGTTTTCTCATCGTGGGCCTCATGCAGGTTGGTCCTGAACATTTGCGCGTTTGAAAAATCGGCCTCCACGATCTTTGCGTGGGACAGGTCGGCATAAGTCAGGTCAGCGCCGGAAAAGCTTGAACGCTCCGCGCTCACTTCGGCGAGCTGGGCCATATTCAGGTTCGCGGATGACAGGTCGGCCCCGGACAATGTCGCTTTCTGCAGGCTGGCCTTTTCCAGGTTGGCCTTTTTCAGGCTCGATCCGAGCAGGTCGGCCCCGTACAAATTGGCCATTTCAAGAAATGCGTTGTCAAAAGTCGAGTTTTCCAGATTCGCCTGCATGAATCCGCCTTGTTTGAGCTGAGCCCCTGTGAAATTGCATCCCTTCAAACTGCATTCCCTAAACTGGCACTGGCTCAAATCCATGTTACTGAAATCGACGTTTTCAAGATTTGCCTTGTTGAAGCAGGAGAGCCTGATCACTGCACCCTTGAAAATGTTGTCTTCAAAATCAGACTCGTAGAATACGGCCTTATTCATTTGAGAGTCCGAAAAATCCGCCCCTTTCAAGTCGCATTCACAAAACACGGTGGTCTCAAGGGTTGCCCCCGAAAAAACCGCGCCGGGAAGCTTTGATTCATTGAAAACACCGGTTTCAAGATTTGCGTTGGAGAAATCCCCACCTGTCAGGTCGCATTCAATGAACTTGGTAAAGTTCATCTGTGCCGCCTTGAAAAGCCCACCGGTGAAATCGCTTTTAATCAGGTTGGCCTTTTCCATCTCGGTTTCAAGGAACTTCGCATTTTCCAGAGTGCAATCACTGAATGTGGCCTCCTTGAGATTGGCACCGCTGAAATCGCAGTTGTCAAAGGTGACATCAATAAAAATCCCGCCTGAAAGATCCACGTTCCTGCAGTCCATGCCGGAAAAGTCTTCTTCTTTGAAAAACTCCCCGGATTTGACCTGCTTGGAAAGCTCTTCGCCTGTCATTCGGGCCTCCAGTGCTCAATAAGGGTAGATTCCAGGTTGCTGCCACGAAAGTCCGTATCCGTAATCGTTGACCTCAGAAAATCCACACCATAGAGGTTTGCACCCACAAAAGAGGCGTTGACGAGGTACGCCTTTGCGAGCGACCCTTCCATGAGGTCTATACCGTCCAGCCTGGCGCCGGCAAGCCTGGCCTTTCTGAACTGGGCGCGGTTTGCATAGGCGCGGGAAAGGTCGGCGTCGGAAAGGTCGGCACCGCCAAAGTTGGCGTTTTCCATGCTCGCGCCGGTGAGGTCCGCGCCCTGCATCTTCATGTCCTTGAAGCAGGATTGGTTCAGGCAGGCGCCAGTGAAGCGCACATTCTTCATCCCGGCCTTTTCCGGAACAGTGGCGACAAAGCAGGTTCCGGTGAGATCGGCCCTGTCAAAACCAACGTTTTCAAGACGTGCGTCCGCAAAGACAGAGTGGGACATCAGGGCCGCTCGGAAATCTGCATCTTTGATATCACAATCCATAAAAACAGCCGTACTCAGGTCTCCCTTGGAAAATTGCGTGCCTGTGAGACCGGACTCGATAAATTTCATACCCGGCATATGGGCCTCAGCAAACTTGGCGCCGTTTAAAGTGACATTCAGAGACTCCACATCCTCGAGTTCTGCGCGGGTAAAATCCGCGTCAATGAACACCCCTTTTGAAAGCTTGGCGGACTTGAGGTTTGCATCCGTGAAATTGGCTTGCAGTGCATGAACGGCCCCCACGTTGGCCCCCTCAAGATTGGCACCTGAAAGATCTGCGTCCGTAAGGTCTGCCCGGACCATGATGGATTTGGAAAGGTTCGCACCCTTGAGGCTCGCGCCCTTGAAGTTCACCTGTTCGAGATAGGCGCCGCTCAAGTCCACGCCCTCCAGGTCTTTGCCACTCAGATCAATGCACGCCCAGTCTCCCTCTGAAACGCCCTCACCTTCATCGATAGCAGCGAGCAACCGTTCCGCAACGGTCTCCACCGATTCCTTGTGGGGCGAAAGGCCGTCCCCCATTAGATGCGCTCCCATGAAATAGCCTTCTTTGAATCCCTTTTCCGCTTCGCGCAATCCCTCTTCGACCTGCCTGGTCGATGTCTCCACGGCCTCCTGAACCTGCTTTTCCAGATCTTTTGTCTTTTCGTCTTCATCCCCCATCGCCTTTGCGGCCTGAAGATATTGCAAGGCATCCATGATCTGGGGTGCGAACGGTGGCATCCGTCCCATTATCTCTTCGGCGACCACGCGGGGTAATGGGGTCTGGGGCGTTTTGTCAAGATCGAGTTCTTCGAGGATTTTGAGGCTTTCCTCCAGCTTTGCTCTCTCCTCCTCAACCACCCGGCTCTTGTCCGCTTGAACGCTTTCCAACTGTTCCTTAATCTGCTCTTTTGCCTTGGCGATATGCTCTTTTGCCAAGTCCTTTGCCTCATTTTCCTTTTTGTCAGAGAATTCCTCCACTGCGTCAATCATCCTGCCCATCTTTTCAAAGGAGAAATTCTTGAGTTCAATCTTCTCAGAATCACCGGCAGTGATGCCAGGCATGAGGGATTCAAGCTTCTGGTTCAGGGCCTTCACATCCGGGGCCCGCTCGGCCTCCGGAGGCTCCTTCAACATCCTTTTAAGGTCAATTTTTCCGTCTTCGGACACAAAAGCCTGTGATTTATCAGGTCTATCCGTCACGCCGCCGGGGACGTTCACTCCGGCCATGTTCTTTTCCGCCTGCTGAATGGCTTCCTCGGTTTTTTCATCAGCCATTTTCTTAACCGAGTCTGCCTTGGCTTCCATATTTTTGGCAAATGCACCCTCTTCATCATCCGTCATGGCCTTTTCCTGGAGGAGTTCCATGGCGCACTTGTGACCGATGGGAATCAGGTCTTCCGTGTTTAACGTGTTTAGAAGTACATCGTCGCTGTTCAGCCGCTTTTCGAGGGTCTGGCTGTAGTAATCCAGGTCATGGGGTTCGTGGTCCCGGTCTTCATAGGCCAAGAGCACGTGACTGATCTGCTCGGCCTCGTCATCGGCAACCTCGACCCCCTTTCGCCAAATCAGGAGGGCCAGCATTTTTTCAGGAAAGAGCCAGATGGTGTCGAGGTTCATGGGGAGTTCGCTAAGCACCGGTTCAGAACTGTTTATAGTGTGCCTGATAAAACAGCGGGAATACAGTCCCGGAAGGGTCCCTGAAATCTTCGGGACGTCCGGATGCATGTTGGAAATGGTATAGGATTCATCCCCTTTAAAAAAACCATTGATCCACTGATCATGTGGTGCGCAGAGGAAGTAGTGCCAGTCATAATCTTCAGGATACCCTGGAAAATACTTCTTCTTGTAGTCCTGGTCATAGGTCCCCTGAAAGCGCATCCGCTGGGGCCACATAGGGTCAAGAACGGAGAGGCCGGCCGGCTCCGGACGGTCACCAGGTGACCCCACAAGATGTTTCGGGTCCTCGATGTTGGGCAGGGGGTGGACGGTTTCTCCATTTTCATCTTTTACAGGAACAAAACCCTTTCCTGCGGGATTCTTCTCAAACCCCTCACCGCCGAAAGCGTTCTGATAGGTGATCTCCATCTCGGTAAAAGGCCTGGGATCGGAGATGAGATTAACCGTTCCTCCAACTTTTCTCCAGTGCCGGTCGCCAAAAACGTTGAGTGTCTTGTTAACCGATCCGACCTTGAGACTCACTTCATGGGCCGGAACGGCCTCGCCCCCGGGAGCAAAACTCTTGCCCGAGACCACGACCTCGCCATTGGGCTTTGGCATACCCGTATCCGGCAAAGGAGGCTCTCCCATGCAGGCAAAGGCGTCCCTCAATTGATCAAACTCCAGGAGTTCATCGCCTGTCTTGAGATTGATTCCCATTGTTGCCGAGGCTATGAAATAGAACTTCCTGTTCTGTTCCAGTACCCGGTGATTGAAGGATATTTGCAGCGGTCTGAAGATTTTCATGTTTGCCTTGGACTCACTTCTCAAAACTATGAGCAGTAAAGCAGTGCATCGACCTCAGTTTGAAGCTAAATATGAAGTGTGAGATCACCCGTTTCAATATCTATTTTTTTGGTATTTAGAAGAAGCTTAATATCTTTGAGTTCGAGTCCGCTTTCTTTAAGATCCGTTTTCACACTGTTAATCATGAGTTTTTGAATTCCTGCATTTACCGCTTCTTCAACGCTCATTTTGTATCCTATGCCTCGATATTTAAGCCCTGTGTTATCAAGTGTTATCTTTCCCGATGGGTTCCAATAACAGACAAAATCTAATGCCGCACCTATGCCGATCTTGGCTTTTGCTGCGAAAGAAAAATCAACATCTACCTTTCCTGAAAGGCTTAACGAAAGGGTCTCAGACAATGAGGCACTCATGTTAAATGAAGTCTTATGTGCCATTGAAAAAGACGACGTAAGAAGGACACCTCCTGCACCAATCCAGTCCGTTTTGTTGTGGGCCAATATCACACCGGTCTCTCGATCATATTTCCATTCTTCACTGTGTCCGCCTTTTGAAACGGTTTTGGAAATCAGTTTTCCTTTGGAATACTTGTACTCATAGGAAGCCCGGCCATAGATGTGGGCCTCCTGGGCTGTGCCGACCTCAACATTCAGCGTCCGGGTGCCTTTTGTGTAGTTGTACTTTGCTCCGCCCAGGGTCTTTTCAACCCAGGTATTTTTTGAATCAAGTGTCTTGGAAAAACCGGGCACGGCTCCTGAATTGTGGAAATCCCCGCCCTCAAGCTCCCAGATCCATTCGTACCTTGGCGCTGTCAATTTGTCTTTCACGTCAAGGTCGTTGCATTTGATATCGTTATTGGGCCCGCCGGTCGCATTCGGTACGTCGGGTACGGACAGGTCTTTGTCCCAAGGTTCGTTAAGATTGGCCTTGTTCCCCTCATCTAAATGGTTTTCCACATAACTGTTGCCCAGATTATAGACCCAATAGCCACGGAAGTCGTAGACGTTCCCTTGCTGGGCGTTAAAGGTGTCGCCTTTTGTAAGCTTAACGCGTCCTTTCTTTGCCAATTTCTTCAATGCGGCCAGATCATCCTGACTAACGGGGTTGGGGATATCCTTTTTATCCTTATCTTTACCATATGAATAAAGTTGCATTCCGGTTGGATCAAAATCCGGGGAACTACCGTAAAACTTGTCCCACAAGTATTTCACATCCTCCGGGACCTCATCCCTGACTTCCGGCCCGGCGACTTTATAGTCTGCATATCGTTCTCTTGCCTCAGTCCAGAGGTTTTCGTCTGAATGGATTCTGATCCCATTAGAATATTCGATTTCTTTCGTGGTATCATCCCCGTCTAAATCAATACCTTGTGAAGCATCAAGCGCTGGCGGATCATTATGTGAACCGACGCGAATCCAGGAATTCGCGGTGGGGGTTTTGAACAGGATCCGTTGTTTCCCCTCCAGGTCCTCAAAGTGGATCTTGTTCTGACCGGCTGTGGTAATCGCGGCCATGGACTGGTTTTGGTTCTTGATGACACTGGGCTTTTCCGGGTTCGGCACCGCCCCGGAGATAATCGGCCGATCCGGATCGCCATCTACAAAGGTAAGGAGGACCTCCGTGCCTTTGTGCAAAGGAAAGTGCATGCCATGGTCGGTGCCCGCGTAAGGCTGCGACATGCGAATCCAGCGCGAGGCCTTACCCTCCCCTGTATCGCTCTGGTCAAAGGGCAGTCTTACTTTATAGCGTCCCTCGTCGTCGAGTTCCGCGTACTGGCCGATGCCGGCCGCATCAATCGTCGCGTTCATGGTCCCGTAAAACCGCGACTTGGGTGTTTTGCGCTCGGGTCGAAACTGGACATCGGCAGGGATGGCCGTAAATCTGTTGACATAGGTCGGTTTCTGCTCGTCTTCACTCGATCCTTCGCCAACACCGCCCCCAAAAGGGCCGGTCTGACTGCCTTCATGTTCAACTTCAACAATCAGGTATTTTCGGTTGCATGCCTCCCGGTAATGGCGATCGATTTCACAGAAAAATCCCGGACAAAGATTGGGTGCGGTTGCCTCGCCATGAAAAATGGTTTCCCCACACTTGATCTCTTCAGTCCTGATCTTCGCCAGTTCCTGTCCTTCTTCCGGTGTTTTGAAATGCTCCCCGTAGAAATAGACATTCCCGCGCCCGTTTGGATCCACTTCAGCCTCGGCCGTCAGGTCCAACGAGGGTTTGCGGTAGTTGTAATCTTCTAAAATAACCTTGTTCGGGAGTCTCTTCTGCCGGCAAATAAAGGTCTTGGTGATCTCTTCTCCGGGCAAAAGACCTGACAGAGGGAAATAGCAGATGGTTGCATTGTTTGGAATGTCACTATGGGCTGTAGAGCTGTCCGTAATGATAAGCTTCTCACCCTCTTCCCCTTGCTCGAAGAAATAGTAAATCCCCTCCCGCTCCATCCAGCGGGAGATGAAATCAAAGTCGGTCTCCCGGTACTGGCAGATGTACTCCCATTGGGGGTATTTCTTTGTCAGCTTAAGCTCGAAGTCCTGGGTCGTCAAACCGGTCTGTCTCATTATTTCTTGGATGATATCTGGTACGGTTTGATCCAGAAAGAGCTGGTTTTCCCGATAAAGGTCAGCCTGCCACAGCCTCGGCACCAGCAGTGCGCGGTAAGAATAGTATCCTTTGATCTCGTGAAGCTGTTCAAACTGGGCAAGAATCCCGTGGATCGGAAGGTCTTTATCTTCGCCGAGAATGGCCAGGGTGGCGGGGCTTTGAAGGACTTGTTTCAAATCAATATCAGGATCCTCCGAGGCCAGTGTGATGTCGAATTCATAAAGCCTGGATATGCCTTCCATGCCTTTGAATTTAACCACGGCAAATGTATCTTCGGGCAGCCCCCTCGAAACAAAGGTAAATCGTTTGGTGTCTTCCATAGCCATTGTTAACCTCCGGTGAAACGGTCTCTGAATATTGCAGATTCCCCCGGTGGATTTCAGCCGGGCGCTTTACGAGTTTGTCCATCTTGAGGGCTTGGGGGACACAATGTATTGGTTATAAGCGGTCCCTTTTTTCTTTCCGTCTGGAGTAAAGATGAGATGATAAGAGGTCCCTTTTTCGTGCCGGAGTATAGGGAATTTTGACTTAGGTGTCAATGGCAAAGCCGAAGTCTTGCATTGCCATAACAAATAGGTCTCCATCCTCATCTTGAAATTCCGATACAGCAAGTATCCGGTTGACGGAATCCGGCCGTTAATGATAAATGTATCTCATTATTTCTTCTAACGAAGTCGCTTTATTAAACGCGTATAAAGAAGCGAATCTGAGAATCTTTTTCAGATGAGCCAGTTTCAAAATGTTCAATTTTGTTCGAGGTCAAGAAAGGCGAAAATTTTAACCACAGGAATATATAGGATATTTCGAGGATTAAAATTTGAGCCTGACGCAGAGATCGGGCAAAAGGG
>CAYOIU010000085.1:0-13054 GCA_964404085.1 uncultured Desulfobacteraceae bacterium
TTTTTTCAGTTAACCTCTGCGGGGAGGGGAAGGTCATGGGCCTTCCACTCCCAAACCAAAAATGACAGGTGATCACCAATGGAAGACATTCTGGATAGTCTCTGGATTTACATTCTGGCCGGGGTTCAACAAATCAAGCACCTTCTTGATTGGGTTTTCGGGCCCTTGAACGCTGTGGGACCGGCATTTGCCATACTCGCCATCGCCTTTGTGGCCGTGGCCATAGCCAAACTGCTGTCTGCCAAATTCAAGACAAAGAGATACCGGGAGCTTCGGAAGCAGTTTCTCCACTGGTACAACATTCGCCAGGAAGCCCAACAATGTGAAGATCCTGAAAAGGCCAAGCTGCTGGCCAAAAACATCGATCAGGCCAAGCTGAACAAGGTCTATTATGACTACTTCTTTGAGGGATTCCTGAACAGTCTGGCCACAAAATATCTCCCTATCTTTGCCCTTTTGGCCTATGTCAATGAAACCTACCGGCCCGGAAATCTCCTGAAGCAATTTGGGAGGAGCTATATCTTCAAATTTGGCGCTTCTTCCGGAGAGGGGATCGCCGTGGGGGGCGTTTTCTGGTTTGTGGTGTCCCTTTCTTTGGTCTATCTGGTATGGTACGTCGGTAAAAAAGTCAGCCTCGGGTTTCACGTGGCCAAGGGGCAGCCCGCCGGTTCCACCTCCCTATCCTGAACGCACCGCGCCCCCATTAGCGTTTTCCTATTTCACCAGGTCACAAACGCCGGCAGGATTGAATTTCCGCGCCAAAAGATATATGCTGGCGAGAGACCTGATGACAGACCCATTTCAGGCGGCGGGTTTATGAAAAACAGGAACTTCATTGTCTTATTTTTTTCGGCGGCATCACTCTTTTGTTTGCTTTTCCCCTCCCCCGTCTTCGCCACCCAGGGCCACGGTGGAATAGAGGGGGTCTACGCCCACCAGTTTGCCCATCTTTCCTTTATCATGTCCATGGGCGGTCTTATCTTCTGGTTAAGATTTAGAGGGCTTATCGAGCAAAGGGGCTGGAGGTTGATTCAACTTTCCGCCCTCTTTTTTCTCCTCTGGAACCTGGACGCCTTTCTGGTTCATCTGCTCGATGACCAGTTGAATATCATTGAGGTGAAACGAATCGGAAACTGGGAAATCCGGATCGACGACCTTTACGGCAGCAACCTTCTCAGGCTCGTCTATTACTTTGCCAAACTGGATCACCTGCTGTGCGTGCCGGCTATCCTCTTTCTTTACCTCGGCCTGAAAAACCTGATCAAAGAACAAAGATCGGATCTGGCCCAAGGGGGACAGCCATGATCCTGTCCGCCTTGCCCATATGGATTATCAACATCACAGGATCGGTCATGATGATCGTCTTTTCCTTTATGAGCCTGCTTCTTGTCCACGAGCTGAGAAGCCGGGACCGGGACAACATCATATGGACCTATATGTTGTGGGTGTGCTCCGCTCTGGCGCTCTTTGCCGTATCTAGGTCCGCCGGGCATATACTCAAAGAGGCCCTTTTGTTGTCGGGACAAAGGGCCGTGTGGAACACTATTCAGCCTGTAAGCGGTGCCGTCAACACCTTGACCTTCATCGTCGTTGCATCGGTCACACTTTTTTTCGAACAGATCTGGAAAGTCTACCGCCAGATATCCAATGATAAACAGGCGCTTCGTTCCGCCCACAGCGATTTGCTCTACTTGAACCAGAACCTCGAAAAGATGGTGGCCGAAAGGACCAGGGCGCTGACCCGCTCGGAACACAAGTATCGACGCATTTTTGAAGACTCAAAGGACATGATTCTGGTCACCGGCCATGATGGGTCCATTGTGGATCTCAATCCGGCCGGGTACACGATGCTGCGATTGGAAAAAGAGGAGACGGCGGACAGCGTCCTCCGGTTTCAGGATTTTTTCACCGATCAATCCCATTGGGAAACGTTAATCGGGGCCATAACCGAAGAGGGATCTGTTTCCAATTTTGAGGTCAATCTGAAGGACGCCAATGGCAGACCAACAAGATGTCTGATCACGGGGAGTGGGGTCAGGAATCCTGAAACCGCAGGCGGTTACAATTTTCTGGTAAAAGACATCCAGGAACGAAGGCTGGCGGAGAGACAGATGGCCCAAGCCGACAAACTCGCCTCCATCGGCCAGCTATCCGCCGGCGTCGCCCACGAGATCAACAACCCCCTTGGCATCATCCTGGGTTATACCCAGCTCCTGCTGAAAAACGGAGACCGTCATGAAGGAGGGTATGAGGATCTCAAGACCATTGAAAAACATGCCCGCAGTTGCAAGTCGATCGTTCAAAATCTCCTCAATTTTGCCAGGGAATCGGAACCCGAAAGGAAGAAGATCCACATCCATGACATCATCGAAGAGGTGTTGGATTTCATGAAGCAGCACGCCAATCTGGAGACCCTCAAAATAGTCACGGACTACGATCCGGCGGTTCCCTTATTGGAGCTGGATGAGAAAAAGCTGAAACAGGTATTCATCAACCTGGTCATGAATGCGGAATATGCTGTCCACAAGAACGGGACGATAACAATAGCGACCCGTTTCAACAGGGGAAAGAATCAGATATCCATAAGGATATCGGACACGGGGCACGGTATCAAGGAAGAGAACCTGCCACGTATCTTCGATCCCTTTTTCACCACCAAACCCACCGGCGAAGGCACCGGATTGGGTCTGTCGGTCAGCTACGGCATCATCAGAAAACACGGCGGTGACATATCGGTGGAGAGTGAATTGGGCAAAGGCTCAACCTTTACCGTCACACTGCCGGTCTCAACCCATGACGAAGGACATTTCTCATGAACCCATCCATACTCATCGTCGACGACGAAAAGGACATGCTGCAGCTTTTGAAAAGAAGCCTGGAACCGGAACTTGACTGCAATGCGGACACGGCAGGTTCCGGAAAGCAGGCACTCCATTTGCTCCGCTCGAAAAGCTATGACCTGGTCCTGGCTGACATCAAGATGCCTGAAATGGACGGGCTGGAACTGCTGGAATGCATCAAGCGGGACACGCCGGGCCTCACCGTCGTCATGATTACCGCCTACGGCCGCATCGAATTGGCTGTAGAGGCCATGAAGAGGGGCGCCTACGACTTTATTACCAAACCCTTCGAACTGGATGCGCTCGTCCTCAGGTTGGAGAAGGCCCTTGAAAGAAGCCGATTGATCAAGGAAAACCTGAGGTTGCAGAAGGAGTGCAGCGAAGGCAGTGTATTCCAGAACCTGGTGGGAAAGAGCGCATCCATGCAGAGACTTTATGAAACCATCCAGATGGTGGCAAAGACGGACCTGACGGTATTGATCACGGGCGAATCGGGAACGGGGAAGGACCTGACGGCCAGGGCCATTCACGAACTGAGCGCGCGCAATAGAGATTCTTTCGTAGCGGTCAACTGTCCCACGGTTCCGGAAAATATCCTCGAGAGCGAGCTTTTCGGCTACAAGAAAGGCGCATTCACCCATGCCACGCGTGATAAGAAGGGTTTGTTTGAAGAGGCGAACAACGGTACCATTTTCCTGGATGAAATCGGAGATATTAGCTCCGCTATCCAGGCGAAGCTGTTGCGGGTATTGCAGGAAAAAGAATTCAAACCCCTGGGTGATACCAAGTCGGTTGAGGTGGACGTTCGCATCATTGCCTCCACCAACCGGGATCTAAAAGAAAAAATCAGGAAGTCGGAGTTTCGTGAAGATTTTTTTTATCGCCTGAATGTCCTGCCCATTCATCTTCCGCCCCTGAGGGAACGCCGTGAAGATATCCCCCTGATCGCCAATCATCTGTTGGAAAAACACCTCCTCAAGCTGAAAAAATCCAACAAGCAAATATCCGCCGATCTCCTGGAAGTATTCATGGGCAGGGCCTGGGAGGGAAACGTGAGGGAGATGGAAAATCTCATCATGCAGGGCATCCTGTTTTCCCAGGGGTCCAGTATCCGACCTCGGGATGTGGGCCTTGAAAACAGCGGGGGCACCACCTGTCTGGTGGATAGTACGTTTCAGGATCTTCCTTACAAAAAAGCAAAGGAGCAGGCTCTGCAACAATTTACCACCCACTATGTCCATAACCTGCTCACCAAGAGCCAGGGCAACGTGACCCGGGCGGCGCGTTATTGCGGTCTTGAACGCCAGGCCCTGCAGCAGGTCATGCGGCGCTACCGGATCAAGGCCGATCCCTTTCGAAAGTAAGCTTCACGTCCGGATCAATCCAGTCGCTTCTTGAAACGGTTCACGGCCCCGGCCAAGACCAAAAAGCCAAGCATGGCAAGCCCGAGGAACTGGGGCCAGAGGATCTTGAAGCCCACCCCTTTGAGAAAAATTCCCCGAATGATAACCAGCAGATAGCGAAGAGGATTCAGGAGGGTAAGCCACTGGATGATTTCCGGCATATTGCCGATGGGGAACACGAAACCGCTCAACATGAAAAAGGGCAAGGCAAAGAAGAAAGTGGTCATCATGGCCTGCTGCTGGGTAACGGAAACCGTGGAGATGAAGAGCCCGATACCCAGTGTGCTCAGGAGGAAGAGCCAGGTGGCCGCAAACAGGAGAGGCGCACTTCCCTTCATGGGCACGTGAAACCAGAGAATGGCAAACAGGGTGACGATCACCATCTGTGATTCCACAACGATGATATAGGGGATGGTCTTTCCCAGGATCAATTCGATCGGTTTCAAAGGCGTCACGATGAGCTGTTCCATGGTACCGCTCTCCTTTTCCCGGATCACGGCCATGGAGGTGAAGAGCAGCGTGAGGAGCATGATGAGGAAGGCCACCACACCGGGGACGTAGAAATTCCGGCTGTCCAGGTTCGGATTGTACCAGGTCCTGATCCGGGCATCGATCTTTCCATAACTCATCTTCCGGGGGTACAGTTCGTGCAGGAACCGGACATTGAATTGCTGTATCACATTCATGAGATACGCAATTCTCACGGAGGCCATGTTGCTCATGCTCCCGTCAACCAGGATCTGCACCGATGCGGTCCTCCCGCTGCGGAGAACACGGCTGAAATTGGAAGGAATCTTGATGATCAGATCCACCTTCCGCCGCAAAAGCAGGTTTTCAAGTTCCTTGGGATCCTCCCGATACTGCACAACCCGGAAAGTCCTGTTCCCGTCTATGGCATCAATGAATTGCCGGCTCTCCACCGTCTTTGACTGATCCAGGAGTGCCAGGGTGACGTCCCTGACATCCGTACTCACCACGTAACCAAAAACAACGAGCTGCACCAGAGGGGAGATGACCAGCAGGGGCCTGACACGCCTGTCCCGGAAAAGCTGAATAAATTCCTTCCGCACCAGCTCACGAATTCTCACCCAGTTCACTAAAACCCCTCCTTCTTCAGAAGCATGATATTCAGGCTGGAGAGAACAGCAAACATGACGATCAGGACCAGAAACTGGGGCCAGAGATAGTGGATGCCTACGTTGCGGAGGTAGAGACCATTCAAGATGTCAATAAAATAGGTGGCCGGGATGGCGTAACTCACCAGTTGCAGGACCTCCGGCATGTTGGACACCGGAAACACAAAGTTTGACAGGAGAAGCGAAGGCAGATAGGTGATTAGGATGGCCATTTGATTTGCCACGAGCTGTGATTTGGTGGCCGTCGAAATCAGGAGGCCGAGGCTCAGGGCAACGGCAAGGTAGATGGTGGAGGCCAGGACAAAAAGCCAGAAACTCCCTTTCACGACAACGCCGAAGAGGATCTGGCCCATGAAGACAGCGATGAAAACATCCATCATCGCGATAAAAAAATAGGGGGTGGCTTTCCCAATGAGAAATTCCCCTGAGCGAAGCGGCAGGGAACGGATGGTCTCCATGGTCCCGTTTTCGTATTCCCTGGCGACGACAAGAGACGTCAGAAGTGCGCCTACGATCATGATGATAATGGCGATGATTCCGGGCACAATAAACACGCGACTTTCCAGGTCCTCGTTGAACCAGACGCGAATGGCCCCCTCAACAGGTGGTTCTATCTCCTTGAGGCCCTTGCGGTTGATGAAACGCTCCAACTGGCGCCTGTTGTATTCTTCCACGAACGCCGTCACATATCCTCTTGAAATCCCGGCGTAGTTCGGATCACTCCCGTCCAGGATAAACTGGACGGCCGTTTCACGATCCGCCCGCATATCCCTGGTCCATCCGGCCGGGATCACCATGCCCATCCTGGCCATGCTCCTGTCGAGGTAGTGGGCGATGGCGTCACTGTCCCGGAGGTGACTGATCACCTGAAAATAGGGAGAAGCGTCGAGTTTCCTGATCAGATCCCTGCTGAGCGGCGTCTGATCATAATCCACCACCACGGTCTCTATGTTGTCCACGTCCAGGCTGAGGGCGTATCCGAACATGATGATGAGAAGCAGGGGGATGATAAAGGCGAGATACAGGCTTCTGAAGTCCCTGATGAGGTGGAAGTATTCCTTCCTGGCAACGGCCTGTATCCTCACGCGATTCAATGGACACTCCGATTCATGAGGGAAATGAAAACATCGTTCAGGTCGGCTTTCCGATCTTGGGGAAACATCTCTTTCACAATCTTTTCCGGAGCCCCGGAAGCGACGATTTTTCCTTCATTGATCATCACCACGCGATCGCAGTGTTCCGCCTCGTCCATGTAGTGGGTGGTCACAAAGACCGTCACCCCTTCGGAAGCAAGTTTTTTGATGAATGCCCAGAAACGCCTCCGCGTAATAGGATCCACCCCTGACGTGGGCTCATCCAGGAACAGGATGTCCGGACTGTGCAGCATGGCACAGCCGAGGGCCAACCGCTGGCGCCATCCCGGAGGGAGATCCCTCGTGAGGCGGTTTCTCACGTCTTCCAGTCTCGTCGTCCCAAGGACCCACCGTGTCCGTTCCTTCCACAGGTGCGTCGGGACATTGTAGATCCCCAGGTAGAACCTGATGTTCTCAAAGGGGGTCATGTCCTCGTACAGGGAAAATTTCTGAGACATATATCCGATGGCGTGCTTGATCTCTTCCGGTTCGGTGAAGATATCAAACCCGGCGACACGCCCGCTCCCGGAAGTGGGGGTGATGATGCCGCATAACATGCGGATGGTGGTGGATTTGCCCGCCCCATTGGGGCCAAGGAGACCGAATATCTCTCCTCTGCTGACTGAAAATGAAATCCTGTCCACGGCAACAAACCGACCGAAGCGCTTCACAAGGTCCTCCACCACTACGGATTCGCCTCCAGTCCGCATCTCAGAATTCATCATTCGCAAGAACCTCATCCACCTGCTGGATCCGGTGTATCATGGCCTCTTCCAGGCTCGGAAAATGCGCCCTGATTTCCTCGGGGCTCGCCTCCTCCAGGATTCTGGACTGATGCATCAGGAGAAGCCTGTCACATTTTTCGCCTTCATCCAGGTAGGCGGTGGATACCAGGATGGTCATTCCTTTCCGCCTCATTTCAAGGAGCATGTCCCAGAACTCCTGCCGCGAGACAGGATCGACTCCGTTGGTGGGTTCGTCCAGGATCAGGACCTTGGGTTCGTGTACCAGGACACTGGCCAGACCCAGTTTCTGCCTCATCCCCCCAGAGAGGTCCGCGGCTCGCCTTTTAAGAAACGGAAGCAGGGTTGAAAACCCGAGATAAAACTCCCTCCTTTTCGCCCTTTCTTTCCCGCGAATGCCGTAGATATCCATGAAAAAGTCGAAGTTTTCAGCCACGGTGAGATCCTGATAGAGGCCGAACCGCTGTGGCATATACCCGAGCAGTTCCTTCACCCTTCCCCGTTGTTTCACCACATCCAACCCTTCAATGCGTATCCTGCCTGAAGACGGTCCAATCATGGTCGCAATCATCCTCAAAAGCGTGGTTTTTCCAGCGCCGTCGGAACCTACAAGCCCGAATACCTTTCCCCTCACCATTCTGAAGGAAACCCCCGAAACGGCTTCCAACCGTCCAAATTTCTTTGATACTTTATCTACCTGAATGACGGGAGGGGATTCCCCGGGAGAAAGAGGAGAATAAGGGCGCTGACTATTCGAACCATGCATCGGCCGGCATCCCCGACTTTAATTCCAGGTCGGGATTCGGCACGGTTACCTTGACCAGGTACACGAGCTTTACCCTTTCCTTGTGGGTCTGGATAATTTTGGGGGTAAACTCAGCTTCGGGAGAGATATAGGAAACATGTCCTTCATACGTTTTGTCGGGAAAAGAATCTGTTTTGACGTGGGTTTTTTGTCCGGGTTTCACCTTACCGATCTCTTCTTCTCCCACAAAAACCTTGAGGTCCACCTCTGACAAGTCTGAAATGGAGATGACCTCCCTTCCCGGAGTCACCACCTCTCCAGGCTCAATATCCCTGCTGGTGATAATCCCGTTGAACGGAGCTTGTAATTGCGTATACTCCAACTGGATGTCGGCCAGCTTGAGTGCGGCCTTGGCCCCGTCCAGTTGCGCCATGGCGACCTTGACTTCCTTGTCGGTAATAGCAATTTTCTGAAGGTTGCTTTTTGCCTGCCTGAGCGCAGCCAAACCCTCGGCGAGTTTTGCCTGCGCCGCCTCAATGGACTCCTTTCGAAAACCCTCCTTCAAAAGAGAAAGGGCTTCCTTTGCCTTCTGGTAATCCTTCAGGGTTGCTTCATATTTCAACTGCATGGCATCCCGCTCCTTCTCGGAGACGATCTTTTTCGCATACAGTTTATCGAATCGAATTTTGTCTTTCTTCGCATTTTCCATGGTGAGTCTTGCGGCCTCAAAGGAACGCCGGACCTGGGCTACCTCCTGGACCCTGTGCCCGGTTTCGAGTTCGCTGACCCTGGCTTTCAGGGCGGACACATTTGCGCCGGCCTGTGAAACCTGGTCCGGAAGCGTCTTTCTGTAAAGGGCCAGCAGACCCTCCAGTCTCGCCACGTTTCCCTCTGCCCCCTGCACATTGGCCCTGGCCTGGGCCCGACGGGCCTCGAACTCGGCCTGGGCCAACTCCGCCAGAAGCTGGCCTTTTTCAGCCCGTTGGCCGTCATCCACAAGGACCCTCTCTACTTTTCCGCTCACCTGGAAAGCCAGGTTTGATTCAGTGGCTTCAATGGTACCTGAATAGTAATACCGGGCCGTCTTCTGGCGCCACTGGCCATAGAAAACCAGGGCAGCCACCCCCACAAACAAGACCAGAAAAATAATGAGGATGATGACCTTCTTCAAGACCTACCTCCTGCTGTTCTCATGACGGAATAATGGTTTCTGGTGTCCAGACCGTTTTGGATTGCAGTCATCGTTCATTACCCAGTCCCATGGTTTTCGGCCAGGCTCGTCACCGGGTAATAATGAGACTTGCGCGCGTGGATGTCAATAACTGTTCCCTCTTTTACAACAACGAACCCCGGTGAACCACCTAGAGTCCGGGTTTCTCGCCCATCTTCGTCGCGATACGGTGGAGAGACCCGTGAATATAAGATGCGCGAAGGAAAATGGCCACAGGGGTACTTTCACAGTACGTCGAGATCATTTTTCAAGCGGAACAGAGGAGGCATGGAGCCATCCGCCGTCACAGCAGATTATTGGCGTGAAATCCGGGCTGGGTCCGCGTGCTGCAAACCCGTTGACACCCCCGGTCAAATCCCCTAATTTAGTTTCCATCCATTAATGGCTATTTTTTGCAATCTCAGCGTCAATCTGAGGGATCATTTGTATGGCGAACTCTGGTCGCCTGTACTATCCTTTGAAACGCTGGTGCTGTGGGTTTGAGCGTATCCCCAGGGAAAAGGCTGTCAATAAATACACATGGATAACCTGCGGCTTAGAAAAGAGAGGATTTGTTCCGTTCCGGTTGAAGAATTTGTCCGGCGGATCAAAGACTTTCACGGCGCCTTTGCGCCGGGTGTGATGTTGGGCGGATATATGGTGGACCTGGCTTACCAGCATCTGCCGCCAGGGGACATCCTGTTTGACGCCCTCTCTGAAACCCGTTCGTGTCTTCCTGATGCAATACAACTCTTGACGCCATGCACCATCGGAAACGGCTGGCTGAGAGTTCTTGATCTGGGAAAATTCGCCCTCAGCCTGTATGACAAACACCGCGGCGACGGGGTTCGGGTACTTATAGATCCTGCGAAACTTGGCTTGTTTCCGGAAATAAAGACCTGGTTTTTCAAACTGAAGCCAAAACAAGGGCAGGATCTGGATGTGTTGCTCGAGGAAATACACGCTGCAGCATCGCAGATATGCGGTACCATGCCGGTGAAACTGAAGCCGGAGTTTCTCACGCCGCGCCATCGTGCAGGCTTTCGCATATGCCCTGTCTGCCGCAAGAGCTATCCGGCCGCTGACGGTGATCGCTGCCGCCCCTGCGGCGGTGAAGCTCCCTACCTATAAGCGTTCCCAGGTCTCAAGGATCTCAGGCATCACGTCGCCGGCTTCCCGGCAATTCCAGCCACGAACCCATCACCATCCGGAACGCTCGATACGACCCGTGGAGGGACAGGTTTGAACGCGCCCACGGCAAGGAGCCTGATGGGATTCTTAGCCGTGTTATTATGAGGTTTCAGCCGACCATCATCAAGATAACGGCAGCAGATCCCTTTCGTTTATCTCTTCAAAGAATTGGCCTTGATGTGGCGAGACCGATATCGGCTTGTCTCTGAATTCTTCCCATAATGCATCTATTCATCAAGCACCAAGGTATATTTTTTGCACAAGTTCGTCCTCTGATAGCTCACCTGCAGTGCCGACATAAGCTAGCCTACAATTTTCCATTATGCAAACCCTCTCTGCAAGAGCCCTAGCAAAAGGGATATTGTGCTCTATGACCATGACCGTTATCCCTCTATTCCCTATACCTTTGATAACCTCTGCAATTTCATGGACAATCATGGGGGCGAGGCCCTGGGTAGGCTCATCTAGCAACATCAACTTTGGCCTTGCCATAAGAGCGCGAGCAATAACAAGACTCTGTTGTTGGCCACCACTGAGAAGTCCTGCTTTGAAGTGGCTTTTTTCTTTCAATACAGGAAATTGTTCGAGAAGCGCGTCGCGATCCCTCAATATCGTCTCTTTACCATCTTTCCTTGAATAGCTTCCTACGTTTAGATTTTGCAAGACAGTCATATTCTTAAAAATGCGTTTTCCCTCGGGAACCTGAGCGATACCTCTCCGAAGTATTTGATTTGGGGCAAGGGCATCTATCTGTTCTCCCTCGAACCAAATACTCCCTAACGAGGTCCTTTTCAAGCCTGAAATAGTTTTAAATAGCGTGCTTTTGCCAGCACCATTGGCACCAAGGACAAATGTTGTTTTCTCTTTTTCGATTTTGAAAGAAATGTCCTTCAAAACTCTAAGTTTACCGTAGTTTACAGATAGGTTTTTCAACTCTAGAAACATACTAAGCCCCAAGGTATGCACCAATAACGCCTTTATGTTGCCTTATGTACTCAGGTGTTCCTTCTGCTAGTAGGGAACCAGTGGCCAGCACAGCAATGCGGTCACAGTAATCCATAATGGCTCTCATGTTATGCTCAATTAGCATTACAGTTACTCCCTTATTCCTAACTTCTGTGACAAGCTCCATAATGGACTTTACTCTCGTTGGGCTTAAAGTGGTAACCGGCTCGTCTAATAAAATAAGCTTAGGGTGAGTTGCCAGGGCCACGGCAATGGCGAGTGTTTTTCGCCAACCAGATGATAACTCTTCAGCGAACTGATCTTGACGGTCAGCTATGCCAGTGAAGCGCATAATGTCTATGGCCTCTTTTATCAGAGCTTTTTCCTTTTTTCTATAGGCCGATGTATTCAATATTCCTTCAAAAAATCTCATTCTTGAAACCAGTTGTAGCCCTATAAGGATGTTGTCAAGGACGCTAAGGCCATGAAAAAGTGTGGTCAACTGGAAAGTCTTAACTATCCCTAGCTTAGCGATAGAATGCGGTTGAAGCCTTGAAATGTCTTGTCCCTCAAAGGAAATGGTACCGTCGGTTGGTCTAAGAAAGCCGCTAATCAAGTTAAACAGTGTGGTTTTGCCTGCGCCATTAGGTCCGATCAGCCCCAATATTTCTCCCTTTTTCACATCCAGATTTAGCCCTTCCAACACGTGTAACCCGCCAAAATGCTTCGATATATCTCTTATTTCTAGCAGTGCCATTTTTCTGTGATCTCTTAGGTTAAAATGAAAGGCCTTTTGCAGCCCTTTCCGTGAGGAACAAGGGCTAGGTCCAGAACCCAAAAAACGGATTGGCAGGCCACCATAGGTTTTGGGTATGTTCCCTATCTCAAATTACGTCACTATTGCTGATTTCTTCCACTTTTTAAAAAACTTGAGCCAAGCAAACCGAGTTGCCTTGGGCAATTCGACAAGTCCTCCAGGAAAAACCAGAAGAATCAAGACCGTCAAACCACTAAAAAGTAACATTTGATAAAACCCATAACCCGCAAAAAATTCGCCAGCAATGGAGAGCACTACAGTGCCAATAATAGCTCCGGAAAATTTATTCAAACCGCCAACCACAGCATACATGGCCAGATGGATTGTTAAGAGTATGGTGAAATCATTAGGACTAATAAAATGCGTGTAATGGGCATAAAAGCTCCCGCCCATTCCCGCCAACCCTGAACAGATGGCAAATGTTGCCACCTTATATTTCATAATATTTACACCGACAGAGGAGGCCAAGCTATCGGCTTCTCGAATTCCGGCTAAAATTAGACCGAACCTAGCATTCTCCATCCGATTCAAAACCCAAAGCGTCAGTGACAAAAGAGCCAAGGCCAGATAGTAATAGTGAATTTTCTCGGAAAAATCGATTTGTTTGAAAAATGGCAGTGAGCCTGGCTCTGGTATCCCAAAAAATCCGCTTGGACCGCCAAATATTTTTTCGACCTTTATGTATAAGAACCTTAAACTTTCCGCGAAACCCCACGTAATGATGGCAAAATAGACCCCCTTCACACGCAAGGCAAAGTGACCAATTCCAATGGCCAAGAATCCAGAGATGATCCCAGCAACAAGAATAGCGAACCAGAAGGAAATCCCAAGATCCCTGAGCCAATTTCAAAACGAATTGGGAAATGCTGCGCCGGCGAGATGAAGCCGGCG
>CAYOIU010000086.1:0-12962 GCA_964404085.1 uncultured Desulfobacteraceae bacterium
CAGATCCTTATTTGTCGCGGCAATTACCCTGACATCCACATGGATGGTCCTGTTTCCTCCTACTCTTTCGAATCTTTGCTCCTGCAAAATTCTCAAGGTCTTCGATTGGGCTTTCAGGCTCATATCTCCAATTTCATCCAGGAAAATGGTGCCTTCGTGCGCCAGGTCAAATTTGCCTTTTCGCATGGTAGACGCGCCCGTGAAGGCGCCCTTTTCATGACCGAAGAGTTCACTTTCTATGAGATCTTCAGGAATGGCCGCACAATTGACTTCTACCATGGGCTTAGGGTTCCGGTGACTCAATCTGTGAATGTAATGGGCCACCAGTTCCTTGCCTGTCCCATTCTCCCCGGATATGAGGACCCAGGCATTGGTTGGAGCCACAATCCTTATCTGTTCCTTGAGCTGGTGAATAATGCCGCTTTTTCCTGTGAGCCGGGATTTTTCCTGATGTTTCTGTTTCAGAAGGTTGATCTCTTCCTCCAGCCGGTAATACTCCAGCGTTTTTCTTACTGTATGAAGCAGCTTTTCCATGGACAGGGGTTTTTCAATGAAATCATAGGCCCCGAGTTTCGTTGCCTTGACGGCCGTTTCGATGGTTCCGTGGCCGGACATCATGACGACCTGGAGGTACGGGTAGGCCTCTTTTATCTTGACAAGGGTCTCTATCCCATCCATCCCCGGCATCCAGATATCAAGGAGCACCAGGTCGGGGAGGATTTCCTCTACCTTGCTAAGGGCTTCCTTCCCGTTCTCAGCGTTGACAACTTCAAATCCCTCATCCGACAGGATTCCTTCAAGGGATTGCAAAATACTCGCTTCATCGTCTACGACCAAGATGGTTCTGGCCATGGCCTCTTACCTCATCATTTTCATCGCAATTTCTGCTGTTCTCCGGGAAGCGCCTTTGCTGCCCAATCTTTCACGGATAAGTTCCAGTCCCTTTATCATCCGGTATCTCTCTCCCCTATCAGTGAGGAGGATTTCCGTTTCCCGGGCCATCTTTTCAGGGGTAGCATCTCCCTGAATAAGTTCGGGAACGACCCTTCTTTCCGCAACCAGGTTTACGAGACTGATGTATGGCACCCGGATGATCATTTTTCCAATCTGGTATGAGGGCCATGAAACCCGGTATGCGATCACCATGGGAATTCCCATCATGGCCACCTCCAGGGTGACCGTTCCGGATGCCGCAATTACCGCGTCACAGGTTTTGAGAGCCTCGTAAATATTCCTGTCCGAAAGTGCGATATCGATCTGGGAAGGCCCGATGATCTCCCTGACCAGATTGACGTCGACAGTGGAGGCCAACGGCAGGACGCAACGCAACTCCGGATGCCTTTTTTTCAGAATTTCCGCACTTGACACCATGGCCGGAAGCAGAAACCGCACCTCGTGGTTCCGACTGCCTGGTACCAGCCCCAGCACCGGGTTCCGGTCGAGCGCCGGACCATTGGAGTCATCTTCATCGCCTGCCAAAGGTTCGGGTGCACAATCCATCAGGGGATGACCCACATAATCGACCCTGACCCCTTTGGCTCTGTAAAAGGTCTCCTCAAAGGGCAAAATAACCGCCATGTGGTCCACCCTTTTTCTGATCTTTTTGACCCTCCCCTTCCTCCAGGCCCACACCTGGGGACTGATATAGTACAGGACCGGTACGCCGCAGCGTTTGGCCGTTCGTGCCAAATGGATATTGAAATCGGGGTAATCCAGCAGAACAAGAAGATCAGGTCTGTCTTTTTTCAGGATGTGTTTGAGACGCCTCGCAGCCTTGTAGATTACGGGAATCCTGGGGAATACTTCGGTAAGCCCTACAACCGCCATTTCGCTGGATGAGAAGAGGATCCTGACACCGGCCCGGGCCATTTCTTCCCCACCGATTCCCAAAAAGACCACATGGGGGTCCTGCCGGAGAATTGCTCTGACGAGATTGGCCCCATGCTGGTCCGCTGAAGCCTCCCCGGCCACGATGAGGACAACGTTCCTTCCCTCCAAATCAGCAAATGCTCTCGAAATCCTTGCACCCCTTTTCAATCTGGCCCATAATAGCCATTGCTACCTTTAGCGCTCTCTGTCCGTCCTCGCCTGTTACCACGGGGGTTGTCTTTTCACGAATGGCCTTCACAAAAGCTGATATCTCATCAAACAGGGGGTCGGCGTCCGGATAGGTCATCTTGCTGGAAACAATTTGGGGAAAGGTATCGCTGTCTGAGGAATCATCCAGACGGGTCACGCTGATGTCTTTCTTGAAACAGTCAACCGAGATATAGGCATCGGGCTGAAAGAGGCGAATTTTTCTTAAGGTCTTGTTTGAGACCCGGCTTGCAGTCAGGTTTGCCACCGTTCCATTTTGAAAGATTATTCTCACATTTGCAATATCTGTTTTCCCCGTGACGACGGACATCCCCACCGCGTGAAGCTCCCTGATTTCAGACCGAACAAGGTGCAAAATGATGTCGAGATCGTGAATCATGAGATCCAGGACCACATCCACGTCGGTCCCCCTCACGGTAAAGAGATTCAAGCGGTGTGATTCAAAAAAAATGGGACGCGTCAGCAGGGATTCCATTTTGACCACTGCGGGATTGAACCTTTCCACATGGCCCACCTGAAGGGCCAGGCCGTTTTTCGCAGCCAGAGCAATAAGCTCATCGGCTTGGGATCCCTCGTAGGTTATGGGCTTCTCAATGAGCAGGTGAACACCATGTGAAAGGACTTCCGCGGCCACTTCAAAATGGCTCTCGGTTGGGACGGCAATGCTCACCGCATCCACGCTATCCAGAATTTCCCCGACTGATTTGAAGATCCTCGTGTCATACCGCTTAGCAATCTCGAGGGCCCGGTCCTTATCCGAATCCACGATGCCCACCAGATCGACTCCATCGATGGCGCGATATTTCTGGACGTGGTATTGTCCCAGGTGACCTACCCCAATGACGCCAATTCTTATTTTCGCTTCCATTAAAACCCTTTTAACCATCTTCCTCAACAGAAAGGATGGAAATACCAGCGCGATCGGCCAGGGAAATCATTTCATCCTTGTCGAAAAGAAGCGTCCTACGGGCTTCGATCGCCAGGACCGCCGCCTTTACCTGCAACATGCACTCAATGGTTTTGACACCAACCGACGGCACATCAAATCGCAGATCCTGTTCAGGCTTGCTCACTTTGACCACCACGGCCTTTTCCTGTCCCAGTCCGCCACCCCTTAAGATCGTTTCGTCCGTGCCATCTATGGCCTCAAGCGCCAAAACGGTCTTCCGCCGAACAACCACGCATTGGCCGATGTCCAAACGACCGAGTTCTTTTGCTATGTGCCAACCGAAACGGATATCCTGCATCTCTCCTTTGGAAGGCTTTCTTTTTGTAAGAATCCCGGGGCCGGTAACCAGTTCAGGAACATGTGTGGTTGAACTGACAATCTCGATGCCTGCCTTTTCCAGCTCACCGGATACCGCCCTCAAAATGTCGTCATCGTGGAAAATAGCCAGTTTGGACATGAGACTTATGCCCTTGAGATCAGGCATAACGTTATGGAACATCTTCAATTTTTTTATCCCACCGGCCATGACGGCACTTCGGACACCCTGCTCCTTGAGGGTCTTGATCAGCTGGCCCAATTGCCCAAGCCTGATCCAGGTAATGGCGTCCACTTCCGATTCGAGTGCAGGATCCGTTTCACCCCGGTGGGCGACGGCAACCACCCGCAACCCTGACTTTCTCGCCGATCTGGCAACCAGGAGCGGGAATTGCCCACTTCCGGCTATGATGCCCAGGACCTGCTTGTTATTGGGAGTCTTCATGGAAAAACAGTGCCTGAGTTAACGCAGTATGCCGCGCTTGGACCCTTCGAGAAATGCCAGGAGCATTTCAAGTTCCGGGAAGGACCGGATCTCTTTCCTTACCTGTTGAATCCCCTCGCTGAACCTGTGGTGCTCCCGCCAGATGATCTGGTAGGCCTTTTTAAGACCGTTTATGGTTTCGTCGGAAAATCCCATTCTGCTGAGGCCTTTTCGATTGATCCCGTAAAGCCTGGCCCTCGGTCCTGCCGTCATCATGAAGGGAGGCACATCCCGGTCGATACCCGATTTGGCCCCCAGGAAGGCGTGTGCACCGATGCGAACGAACTGATGAACCGCCACCAGACCTCCCAGGATGGCATAATCACCTATGGAGATGTGTCCGCCCAGCGTGGCCACGTTAGACATGATGACGCGGTTTCCAAGGCAACAATCGTGGGCGATGTGGGCATAGGCCATAATATAGTTCTGATTCCCGATAACCGTCTCCCATTCCTCCTTGGTCGTGGCGCGGTTGACGGTCACGTACTCCCTGATGACGTTGTCATTCCCTATGATCAGTCGCGTGTCTTCCCCACGGTAGCCGATATCCTGTGGGGCGGTACCAATGGAGGTGTAGGGGTAAATTTTGTTTCGCTTCCCTATCCGCGTGTGCCCTTCAACAACCACATGCGCTCCGATTTCCGTTTCGGCGTCTATACTCACGTGGTCCCCGATGGTGCTGTAAGGACCTACCTTGACTCCCGACGCGATCTCCGCATGGGGACTGACCACAGCTGAAGGATGAATGCTCATAAATGAACCCCTGTTTCTCCTGTATTAAATAAATAATATAAGCCGCTGGTGCTTGGCATCTCACAGCCAAACAACATCTTGCTCAAAGAACATCAACCTATACTGGCAACGAGTTCGGCTTCGGCCACCATATCTCCATCCACGGAGGCCTTGCCCCGCATTTTCCAAACCCGGCTCCCCGTTCTCATGGGCTCCAGTTCAAAGACGATCCGGTCACCGGGTACCACGGGTCTGCGGAACTTGACCTTGTCGATGGCCATGAAATAAATAGAATCTTCCTTTCCTTCTTCGAGGAAGCCCGTAACCGAAAGACGAGCCAGTATCCCGCCCACCTGAGCCATTGCCTCGATAATCAGGACCCCGGGCATAATAGGCCGCCCCGGGAAGTGTCCCTGAAAGAAAGGTTCGTTCGCGGTAACATTCTTGATGCCCACCACGCGTTTCCCCAGTTCTATTTCCGTCACTCTATCCACGAGCAGGAACGGATAGCGATGGGGAAGAATACGTACAATATCTTCATAAACAAGTGGAAGATCCATCGCCGTTTCACTCCTCATCCGTCTGTTTTTCCAATTTCTTCATGCTTTTTTCCAGGCTCCGAAGCCTGGTATTAAATTCCGGAAGCCTCGTCATGAGCCCGGATGCCCGCAACCATAACCTGTGCGGCATGGTCGGCGTTCCAGAAACCACTTGTCCCGGAGGAATGGATTTGGCCACTCCGGACTGTGATGCAATCATGACCCCGTCCCCTACCTCTAGATGATCGCCTATGCCCACCTGGCCGCCCATCACGACCTGTCGGCCTACTTTGACACTCCCTGAGATCCCTGTCTGGGCAACAATAACGCTGTCTTCTCCAATAGTTACATTGTGGGCGATCTGCACCAGATTGTCTGTCTTAACGCCGCTCTTGATCCAGGTCTTTCCAAACGCTGCCCGGTCGATACAGTTATTGGCCCCTATTTCCACGCGGTCGTCTATTTGAACGATTCCCAACTGGGGAATCTTTATTGATTGGACCCCGTCACGTACAAAACCGAATCCATCACTTCCAATCACTGTACCCGCATGAATGATCACATCATTTCCGATTCTGCAATCCCGCAGGATAGCCACGTTCGGATAGACGATCGTCCTGCTCCCTATCTGGACACCTCCCCCGATATACACACCCGGAAACAGGACGGTTTCTTCCCCAATGACGGCCCCTTCTTCAATGTAGACATTGGGATAGACTGACACGTTTTTCCCAAGCGAGCAGTTTTCATGGCAGAAGGCGCTGTCACTTACACCCGGGAACAGGGGAATACCAGGCGCAAAAACAGTTGCCAACCGTGCATAGGAAACCCCCGGATTGGTGACGATCACCTGGGGTCCGCTGAAAAGAGGCATTTCCTGCTTTAGGATCACCGCCGAGGCGGATGTGACGGCAAGGCTGTCCTTGAACCGGTTATCGGTGAGAAAAGAGATCTCCCCGGGTTCGGCCAAGTCCAGTGAATTAATCCCCCTGATTCCGACCTCCTCGTCCCCGATGACCTCTCCTCCGACGATCCGTGCGATCTCTTTCAGGGAAAGGACGGAGGGTTTCTCCTGTTTACTGATGGGCCTTGTCATAGGTTTCTATTACCTTGTCTGTGATATCAATGGCTTTATCAAAGTAAATGAGTCCCGGCATCTGCCTTTCAATAATCAGTACGAAACCATCCTTCGCCCCCATGGCGGCGACAATCTTTTCAACTTCCTTGCCGACTTTTTTCCTGGCATCCAGTTCAGCCTCTTTCATTTCCTGTGTATATTCATCGTAAAGGTATTTGTAGTGTCGGCGCTTCTTGCCGAGTTCCTTTTTCTTACCCTCTTTGGCATCGAGGCTCAACATCATTCCCTGTTTCTTGAATTCAGCCTCTACCTTTGCCAGTTCAGCCTTTTCTTTTTCCAATTTTTGCTGAAGTACTTCAAATTTCTTTTTCAGGGCCAATCGGACCGTTCTAAAAGTTTTGGATTTTTCCTGGAACTTCTGCATGTTGACCACCCCCACCTTCCCAACATCCAGGGCCAGTACCGTGCTGCCCGTGCACAGGAAAAAGAATGTAAGCAAAACCACCCCATATCTCTTCATGATCAAACCTCCAATTCAGAATTTCTAAGATAGTTGGAATCGTAACAAGTTAGACCTAGAAAGCCCCACCCACGCTAAACTCCCATCTGCCAGAAGGTTCACCAGTGCGTGGATCCAGATTTTTTCCGTATTCTATCCGCAAAGGCCCCACTGGAGAATACCACCTGATACCGGCGCCAACCGAACGACGGATGTCGGTGAAGGTGACTTTTTCATCCTTTTCGAACACGTTTCCCGCATCGAAAAACACGACGCCCACGACACCCTGTTCCTTCGCCAGGGGAAAGCGGTATTCCAGATTATACACCATCATTTTTTCCCCGCCAATCTTGTCTCCCGTGGCAGGGTCCCTGGGTGAGATGGATCCATAGTCAAAACCTCTGACCGAATTAATTCCCCCGAGCGTAAATTTCTCGAAGACAGGGAGTTTGCCCCCGGGCCTTTTTCTTTCAAGCCCCCATCTGCCCTGTGCCATCAGGACCGTATCCCAGAAAAGGGGAAAATACCATGCGCTTCTCGCCTGGTACTTGTTGAAATAGAGGTCTCCAGCCAGGAAACCGCCCGCATATTCAAATGTGAGACCGTTGATCGAGCCTTTATGCGTATTCCAGGGGCGGTCCCGACTGTCACGGCTGATGCCCAGGGTGATACTGCTGGTCAGGTTCTTACCGATCATGTCCTTTATGGAAACCGATGCCGTGTCTGCAACGTCGGTGATATCGGCATCATCCAGGGCGTAACTGACTGTTCCCCGTGTGTATTCATCAATCCCCAGGAGAAAGCCCAGGCCCAGGCTGGTTCCCCGGCTGTCTTTAGTATATTCATCGAATTCCCTCTCCCATTTGTAGAGATTGGTTGACAGGGAAATGGGTTTGCCCAGGAACCAGGGCTCGGTAAAATTGAGGTTGTACTCACTCGAAACGGATCCAATTTTAGCAGTAGCACTGAGCTTCTGTCCGAAACCCAGGAAGTTGTTCTCGGCGACCTGAAATGAAACGACGGTCTTGTCTACCGAACTGTAACCCACGCCGAAACTGAACCAGCCTGTTGGTCTTTCTTTCACATGTACATCCAGGATCATCGAATCCTTTTTGCTGCCCCGCTTGGTCTGGATGGAGAGATTTTCAAAAAAACCCAGTCGATTCAGTTTCTCGGTGCTTTTTCTAAGTGCCTTCCCGCTGAAATAGTCGCCCTCAACTGCCTTGATTTCCCGCCTTATCACCTTGTCTCTCGTAAAGGTGTTTCCCGTGATATCGATCCTCTCAAAGTGTACTTTAGGACCTTTCGTCATTCTGTATACGATATTCATCTTCCGGCCCTGACGATCTTCCTCTGTCTTTGGAGAAACCTCTGAATAGGCATACCCCTCGTCGGCATATGCATTCCTCAAGGCCAGCATATCTTTTCGAACCGTTTCCCGATTGAAGACCTTTTCCTTTCCAATCTGGGTCATTTTGAGCAATTCCTCGGCGGGCTTGATAAGGTCTCCCTCAACGGAAACGCTGCCCACCGAGAATTGTCTGCCTTCTTCGATCTCAATGGTAATCCTGAGTCCTTTGTCTTTTACGTAGTCAACCTTGGGCACGCCGACCTTCGCATTGATATATCCGTGATTATGGTAATAGGCCGATATTTTTTGGACATCGAAGTCCAGTTTTTTCCGGTCCAGGTATCCTGAATCGGTGATCCAGGAGAATAGGCCTTTCTCGCTCGTCTCCATGATATCCCTGAGATCGTCTCCATCAAAGGCCTTGTTTCCAAGGAATTCGATCTTCCTGATGTAGACTTTTTTCTGCTCCTGAATGGAATACCTCAGCAGGACCTCGTTATTGGGCAAGGGCTCCGTGTGTTCTTCGATTGCGGCGTTGTAGTATCCTTTTTGGCGATAAAACTCCTTGAGCCTGTTTGTGCTCTGCTTGACCTGGTTTTCGTCCAGGATGGAATAGATCTTGATGCCCAGTTCCTTGCGCAGGTCGTCGTCTTTTATCTTTTTGTTTCCTTCGAAAACGATCTTTCCGATGGAGGGCTTCTCCGTCACTTGGAAGATGACCCGCTTCCCCTTGGCCCCCTCTTCCGTTTCAATCTGTACATCCTTGAAAAAGCCCATCTTGTAAACGTCACGAAGGTCCCGATCCAATTTGTCATAGTTCATAGGATTCCCTTTTCTGGTTTGGATCACCGCCAGAATGGCCTCTTTTTCGATCCGCTTGTTCCCCCTTACTTCCACGGAATCCACCTGGGGTACACCAGCTATCCTGTTGTAAAGACTCTCCACAAGCCGATCCACGGTTTCAGGCAATGCCTCCATGTCTTCAGCAACCCTGTAGAAGTAGAAAGGCGTCTTCCGGGTCTTCAAATCAAAAAGCTTCAAGTCAAGGCTGAGCTTCTTCCCTATTTGGGTCATGCTCCCTTGAATAATGAATCTCGACGAAAGATCCTTTCCCATATCATATGGATTTTCTTGGCGAAGGGTGGAATAGGCCAGTGGGTGTCTATTGACCAGTGCCGGACTTGCCACATCGGTTCCGAGTTTTTCAAGACGTACGGAAAACATGGATTGAAGCCCTTTCTTGAGGTATTCCAGTTGGGCCGGTGCGTTAATCTTAAAGGGCAGCACACTTACTTTGGATGTTTCAGAGGCTGAAGCCGGAAAAATTGCAAATGAGAAAAAAACGAAAAAAAGAATAGAAAGGAGATTCCACCTCCCCCACCTAGATAAGTTTTCCACCGAGAATCTCCATTTGAGCTGACATCCTGGAAGCCAGCCGCTGATTATGAGTAGCAATCACCATTGCCATGCCAATCTCCCTGTTGAGCCTCACAAGAAGCTCGGCAATTTCCTGACCCGTTTTCCAGTCCAGATTCCCGGTGGGCTCGTCGGCAAGGATCAACCGGGGTTTCATGATCAGTGCCCTTGCAATGGCCACCCGCTGCTGCTCGCCTCCTGACATTTCTCCGGTCCGGTGGGTGAGCCTCCGATCCAGGCCCACCTCCTTCAGAACTTCCCTGGCCATGCCGGCTGCTTTTCCTGAAGATACGCGCGCAATCAACGCGGGCATCATCGTATTTTCCAGGGCATTGAATTCCGGAAGCAGGTGATGGAATTGAAAAACAAACCCGATCTCGCGGTTTCTGACGCGACACAGGGGTTGTTCTTCCATCTTGTCCAGTTGATGTTCCCCGAATCTGACAACACCCTTTGACGGCGGTTCCAGACTTCCCATAATATGGAGGAGCGTGGATTTCCCCACGCCGGAGGCTCCGATAACCGCCACGCTTTCACCCGCGTGCACCTCGAGGTCAATCCCGCTCAGCACCTCTATGGTTTCACCATGGTGTTGGTAGCTTTTATAGATATCTTCTAGGATCAGCACAATACGCTCAAATAAAGCCTATTCGTACCTCAAGGCCTCAACCGGGTTCAGTCTGGAAGCGTTCCAAGACGGATACAGCGTTGCCAGAAAAGAAATCGCCACGGCAGCAGTGGACACCAGCACCACATCCCACTTCTCAACGAGAACGGGCAGGGTTGAGATATAGTAAACGTCCGAAGGCAACGAGATGAATTTGTACTTTGACAACAAATGACACAACCCCAGGCCGAAACCGAGCCCTGTCAGGGTCCCCAAAACCCCCACCAACAACCCCTGAAGCATAAAGATGGACATGACGCTTCTGGAAGAGGCTCCCATGGTTCTCAATATGGCTATATCCTTGCTCTTCTCCATGACGACCATGACCAATGTGCTAATGATATTCAAGGCACCCACCAGCACAATCATGGCAAGAATGACAAACATGGTCACCTTTTCCAGCTTCAGCGCCGAAAAAAGGCTCCTGTTCATCACCTTCCAGTCCTTTGTCCAGAAAGGATACCCTAAAGTTTCCTGAACTTTGCGAGCAATAACATCCGAACGATCGATGTCGTCGACTTTGATCTCTATGCCGGTAACTTTGTCCCCCAGTCCGAGGAACTTCTCCGCTTCTTCGATGGAGATGTAAAGCATGGTGGCATCGTATTCGTACATGCCCGAATCAAACAGCCCGACGATACGAAACTTTCGTGTGTTCGGAACCCTTCCCAGGGGCGTTAGCCGCCCTTCCGGGGAAACCAGGGTCAGGATATCCCCGGGGTGCACGCCCACCTGTCTTGCAAGTTCTTTTCCCAATATCAATGCGGGAAATCCTTCTGATTTTCCGCTGATGGAACCCAGAGATCCCTGTTTGATCATCTGCTTGATTCCCAACACCTGTCCGACGGTTTCAGGATCGATACCCCTCAAAACAGCACCCGACACGTTGCCGGCATGGTTGACCATGACCTGACCGTAGATAAACGGGGTCGACCCCACGACGTTTGGAACCCCGTTCACTTTTTGCATAATGGAACGGTAGCCTTTGAAAGGTCCTCCATAATTCAAGACCAGGGCATGGGAGTTGACCCCCAGTATCTTACCCATGAGATCGGCCCTGAACCCATTCATCACGGAAAGGACCACGATGAGTGCCATGACACCGACCATTACCCCCAGGACAGAGATGATGGTGATAACGGAGACAAAAGTCTGCTTGCGCTTGGCTCTCAGGTACCTCAGTCCCAGAAAGAGTTCGAACCACATATTTTGTTTAATCCTGTACGGGTTTCATTAAGGGAAACAGAATGACGTCCCGGATGGAAGGCGCATCCGTCAACAGCATGACGAGTCTGTCGATTCCTATGCCCTCGCCCGCAGTGGGAGGCATACCGTATTCCAGGGCCGTGACATAGTCTTCATCCATAAACTGGGCCTCATCATCACCCTCTTCCCTCAGGGAAACCTGGTATTCGAAACGTTTCCGCTGATCAAGGGGGTCATTCAGCTCCGTAAAACCATTGGCGATTTCCCACCCGCCAATGAAAAGTTCGAATCGATCGGTCAGATCAGGATTCTCGTCGTTTCGCCGGGACAGGGGGGACACATCGGTTGGATACCCCACCACAAACGTAGGATTGATTAGCTTAGGTTCAACTAACACATCAAATAATTTTGTTAATACCTTTCCGTGACTATCTTTTTTTGATATATCCATGCCCCGGGAACCTGCCACCTCTCTGGCATACTCCGGTTCGTCTATGGCCCGTTTCTCTATGCCTCCAATCTCCTGCAGTGCATCCGTCAGTGAAATCCTCGCCCAGGGACCTGAAAAATCAATAGATTTCCCCTGGTAGGTGATCAGACTTTCCCCGCAGACCGAATGAACCAGTTCGCTGAACAAGGCCTCCGTCAAATCGATCAGGTCCTCATAAGTGGCATAGGCCATGTAGAATTCGAGCATCGTGAATTCAGGATTGTGTTTGATGGAAATGCCTTCGTTCCTGAAATTTCTGTTGATCTCAAAGACGCGTTCCAATCCACCCACAACGAGCCGCTTCAGATAGAGTTCAGGCGCCACTCTCAGGTAGAGGGGCATATCCAGGGCGTTGTGGTAGGTTTCAAAGGGCTTTGCCGTTGCCCCTCCGGGAATGGGTTGCATCATGGGCGTCTCGACTTCCAGGAAATCTTTCCGAATGAAAAAATCCCGGATGGCCTGGATGATTCGGCCCCTGACAACGAATACATCTTTTACGCTGTCGTTCACGACAAGATCAAGATACCTCTGTCTGTAACGGGTTTCCACATCGGTCAAGCCATGCCACTTCTCCGGAAGCGGCCGGAGAGATTTGGAAAGGAGTTGAATTTCCTGCGCCAATACGGTCAGTTCGCCCGTACGGGTCCTGAAAAGGGGGCCCTTTACCCGAACAAAATCACCCATGTCCAGCAACTTGAACGCCGCAAAGCTTTCTTCGCCTATCTTGTCTTTGCGAATATAGACCTGAATGCGACCGCTCCTGTCTTTGATATGGATAAATGAGGCCTTGCCGAAGTCCCGCCGTGACATCATCCGCCCACCGAGCGCATAGGTTTCCGGCTTCTTTTCGAGAGCTTCAGCATCGAAATTGCCAAAATGCTCCAGCAATCCTGAAATGGTGGTATCTATCTGGGCCCCCGGAGGATAAAGGGCAATTCCCATATCGGTTAGTTTTTGTCCCTTGTTCAATCTTTCCGTTAATATTGAGCTTTTATTCTCCATTAGAGGAACAGCCGCCTTTCGAGAATGGGATAAGCGCCAGGCAGAGCCAATGTCTGCCGCCTGGCCCGCGTTTCTGACGGATCTTCGTGGGGAGTCGGAGTCCCGCCCATGGCGGGATGAGAAATCCGCGCTTAAGA
>CAYOIU010000087.1:0-12917 GCA_964404085.1 uncultured Desulfobacteraceae bacterium
CGCTATTTCCCATTTCTCATTATTTTCCCTTCACCTACCATCCGGAGGTCCTAGCAATGAAATGCCCGGAATGCCAGGCTGAAAATCCCGAAGGCAAGAAATTCTGTAGAAAATGCGGGATAGAAATGGCAGTGGTCTGTCCTCGATGCGGTGCCAAGCTGCAAACAGATGACACCTTTTGTGGCGACTGCGGCCATGACCTGCGGAAACCCGTAGACACCCCGCCCCTAGATCTCAACCAACCCCACTCCTACACACCCAAACACCTGGCCGATAAGATCCTCACCACCCGGAGTTCCATCGAAGGGGAACGGAAACTGGTGACGGTGTTCTTTGCTGATGTGGCCAACTACACATCCGTCTCAGAGAAGTTAGACCCGGAAGAAGTTCACCAGATCATGGACGGCTGTTTCAAGATCCTGATGGATGAGATCCACCGTTACGAGGGCACCATCAACCAGTTCACGGGAGACGGGGTTATGGCTCTCTTCGGGGCCCCGGTTGCCCATGAAGATCACGCCCAAAGGGCCTGTTATGCCGCCTTATCCGTTCAAAAAACCATGGAGGAATATGGTGACAGGATAGAGAAGGATACGGGGGTAGCCTTCAAGATGCGTATCGGGCTCAACTCAGGACCAGTGATCGTGGGAGCGATCGGGGACGATCTCAGGATGGATTACACAGCTGTTGGAGACACCACCAACCTGGGTTCAAGGATGGAAAGCATGGCCAGACCCGGCACTATCCTGGTATCCGGGAATACTCACCGGCTTGTCAGGGATTTCTTTGAATTTGAGTCACTGGGAAAGCTCGAGGTGAAAGGCAAGAAGGAGCCACAGGAGGCATTTGAGCTCATTAAAACGGGTGAGGTGGCGACCCGGATAGGGGCGTCGATAGCCAAGGGCCTTACCCGATTCGTGGGCCGAAAGAACTCCATGGCCACCCTTTTGGATGCCTTTGACAAGGTGAAATCAGGATCGGGCCAGGTGGTCGGGCTGTTGGGAGAGGCCGGGGTCGGGAAATCCAGGCTGCTCCTTGAGATGAGGAACATGCTCCCTCAGGGTGAATACAGCTATCTTGAAGGGCGTTGCCTCCAGTACGGCGGGTCCATGGCCTATCTGCCTGTGCTGGATATCCTGAGGTCCTATTTTGATATCAAGGAGGGGGACAGGGAGTTTCTTATCAGGAAAAAGATGGAAGAGAAGATCCTTGATCTTGACGAGAAGCTCAAGGGTGTCATCCCGCCCTTTCAGTCCCTCTTGTCCCTCAAGGTGGATGATGAAGCGTTTTCAAGACTCGAACCCAAGGAGAAGAGAGAGAAAACCTTTGAGGCCCTTCGCGACCTGATGATCCGGGTGAGCCGGCAAAACCCTTTGGTTCTCGTTGTGGAGGACCTCCACTGGATCGACAAGACCTCGGAGGAGTTCCTGGGCTATCTAATCGGATGGCTGGCCACCGCCCCCATCCTCCTGCTCCTTCTCTATCGTCCCGAATACACCCATCCCTGGGGGAGCAAGTCCTATTACACCAAGATCGGTCTGGATCAATTGGGTACAGAGTCAAGCAGCGAACTGGTCAAGGCCATCCTGGAGGAGGGGGAAGTGGCCCCGGAACTGAGACAACTCATCCTCAACCGTGCAGCAGGAAATCCCCTGTTCATGGAGGAGTTCACCCATACCCTGCTTGAAAACGGGAGCATCGAGAGAAAAAACGAGAAGTACGTCTTGAACCGCAAGGCCGAAGATATTCAGGTCCCGGATACGATTCAAGGCATCATAGCCGCCCGGATGGACCGTTTAGAGGAAAACCTTAAACGGACCATGCAGGTGGCGTCCGTGATTGGGAGGGACTTTGCCTTTCGCATCCTCCAGACCATCACCGGCATGCGAGAGGAACTCAAGTCCTATCTCCTCAACCTCCAGGGCCTGGAGTTCATCTATGAGAAGCGTCTGTTCCCCGAGCTGGAGTATATCTTCAAGCACGCCCTCACCCAGGAGGTGGCCTATAGCAGCCTGCTTTTGAGGCGTAGAAAGGAGATTCATGAGAAAATAGGAAGGGCCATTGAAGAGCTCTACCCGGATCGGCTGGAAGAGTTCTACGAGATGCTGGCCTATCACTACTCCAGAAGCGACAGCCTTGAAAAGGCCGTCCACTATTCCAGGTTATCCGGAGAAAAGGCGGAAGGTAACTATTCCCACAGGGAGGCCTGTGATTTTTACAAAGGCGCCCTGGACCTGCTCAATAAATTACCTGAAACCGCTGAGAACAAAAAGGAAAAGATGGAGATCCTCTATTTAATGAGACTGCCTTTGGCATTCTTGGGATTCCCCGAGGGCGCCCTCGGTCTGCTCCAGCAAGGGGAGCAGCTCTCAAAAGAGCTGGGTGATGAAAGGAGTCTTACAAGGTTCCACAGCGCAATGGGCATGTATTATTCACATAAGGGAGATCCTCAATTGGCGATGAAATATTCTGAGGATGCCTTTGAAACGGCCCGAAAGAATCGGGATATTGAATTGATGGCACCTCTTGCATTTGGTCTTTCTCATTTCTACTTCACGGCAGGGGAATTTTACAAAATCGTCGATATGGCGCCGGACGTCATTGACCTGATTGAAAAGGAAGAAAGGGAATCTGACTTTTTTTCTCTGGGAGGGAATCCATATTCACTACTCTGCACGTATTGCGGTCTGGGCATGGGTTTTTTAGGGGCCTTTGATGAAGGAAAGACTTTTCTGGAAAAGGGTCTTCGCAATGCGTCTAAAATAAATGACGTGATAGCTTTGGGATTAGGTGAAATGCAATACGGCTATTTTTGCCTTGCCAAAGGGGATTGGGAACCTTCAAAAGAGCATTTTGAAAAAGGGATCAAGCACAGTGAAGAGGCAAAACACGCTTTAGTGTCTGCCCTGTCCTGGAGCGGCTTGGGGTATGTGTGCTCCATGCTTGGAGATCATGAGACCGGCAAAAGGCATGCGGAAAAGGGCCTTGAGATCCACCGTGACAGCGGAGTTGAGGCATTTTTGTCCCTGACTCAATTTTACTTGGGTTCGATCCACCTGGACCTGGGCGACCTGGAAAATGCCCGGAGCCATGCGGAAGAGGCACTGAGGCTGTCTCAAGAGAATAATGAAAAACATATAGAAGGGCACTCCTGGCTCTTGCTTGGGGTGATATCCGGGAAAACAGAGCCTCTTCAGATCAATAAGGCCGAGGAATACATCCTCAGAGGAATCGAGATTGGCAAGGAATTAAGGATAAAAGCATCTTATTCCTTAGGTCATCTGTTCCTGGGCGAGCTCTATTTGAATGGGGGTAAGAGAGAAAAGGCCAAGGACAATCTCAAGAAGGCGGAAGGGATGTTTCAGGAGATGGGAATGGATTATTGGCTTGGCAAGGCGCAGGAGTTTTTGGCCACGCTGTAGAATCTGAAAGGCTCTTTCTATATCTTGTGGTTTCTATTGATCAAGCAAGAGTCCACAATGCCTATACTATTCGAAACTTAAATTTGCGTTTGGCAGCTTCTGATTGATGCAAGAATACCTCACTCTTGAGCCTGTGAGTATGGGCATTCTTCCCGAGGTAGCGATTTCTGCTATTGCCAAATTCCCGTACCTCCAGATTATACATTTCAGTAGGCAGCTTGAAATTTAAGGCTTATTTTGGTGAAGACAATGCGCATTAGCAACAGCAGACTCCATATTGTAAGTGTGAGAATGGAGTCAAGTCTCCTATTGACTCTTTTCGGGGTGCCACTCACACCCCGTTCAAAAAGATTCCGGCACATTATGTTCATATGGGCCTCCCTGCCAGAGCGACATAAGTGGAAAAGGACACCATCGGGCTGACCGGTTAAGCATGACATTTCTGTTGCGATAACAGATTTTTCATGTTTAGGCAGGTCAAGGAGATAACATGGCCTTTTACACTGAGCCTACAGGGTACGAAAAGAAAACGCTCCTGATTCAAAACATCGCTGCTCAATCTCAAGTCCCTTCTCTTCTCCTTGACTTGGATCAAGAAATCAATGAAATTTTGATCCATTGATGTGAAATCCCGTCAACGCAAAGTGCAGAGGGCAAGGATGGTGGAGACAGGATGCTATGATGGTCGCCGATGAATGGGGGCGCGATCCCGGGGTCCAGAGGATGCGCAGCGTTTTTGGAAAGACAGAAGAGGCCCAGAGCGGGTTCCTTGGAGACTCGAGCCTTTCACCCTTTGATGAAAGGCTGAAAGACTGGCGTAGAGAGGCTCTGAGAAGTTTTGAACATTACTGGTGCAGGGCAGTGCGGAAAGGTATCAACCTTTCAGATGAGGAGGTAGCCGTACTTTATGTCGCGTGTCTGGCCCAGGTCATCCAAAGGAGCGGGGTGAAGATCACGTCTCCGGTCCTTCCAAAAGATAGAAAGATCTTGCGGTTAATGGAGACAGACCAGAAATGATCAGGTTGCGGCTGTTCGGACGCTGTCGTATTTATCATGACCCAGTGAGCCCCGTACTCAAGGCGCCCGCCCAGATAGGCTGGGAGGCATGGTTTCGCACGATTGACCTGGTAAGCCCGAGGCGGCTGAAAGGGAAAGAGTTGTTGATGCGGACGAGGGGCTGGTGGACGGTAGAGCCTCTTGAGGTGGCGGAGATTGTGGAAGCGCATGGACAATTGGTGGTGGGTCAACGAGGAGAGTTGATGGTGGAATTTCCGGATGAGCGTACGGCTGAACTCTTGAGCGAGGATCTGGCAAAGCATTTTGGAGACCAAGTCCTGCTTGCGCCATAACGGCATTATAAAGGAAAAAGGCAGGACAAGCGGCATATTCAAACCCGTCCGGTTCCTCTTGAAATATCATCAGTTTTATAAATATCTGATTCCAATTCTCTGGAAATTTCTCCGGCTTCATCGGTAAGAAAAGTCGGTCTGAAATAGCTTTGGTAACGCGATTCTACGGGAAAAGCAGGTTTGTAGACTTTGTCCAGAATCTCGGTAGTACTCAAATGAGTGCGTCGGCGATTTCGGGAACGCAAGGAGTTTGGAAATTCAGCCTTGTTTGGTGTGACTTCATAGCTGAGCTTAATGGCATTGCTTAGTGCCACTAACATTTGAAAATTCGATAGGGATGACCTGTATTTTTTGTAGAATTTCCAACTATACTGCATTATCTTTCGCTTATAACCTCGAAGTGTCTGGATATCATAGACAAACTTGGTAACCTTGTGTATGGGATCAAGCGGTTTGACGCAAAGCGTTGTACTTTCCAAATCCCGCAGTCTGGTTGAGGGCAATATCAAACCTGCTTCCAAGCAGTCATAGAAATAGGGTGTCCCCAAGATGGGAACGATTATGGAAAGGTAACTTGGTAAAGTTATTTCAGGGTGATCAACAATGAAGTCAAGTTCCCGTTTAAGATCAACAAGACGCCGACGGGTCACGTCAAGCATAGTTCCATATAGAAATACAATACCATGTTCCAAGCAGTCACGAACCATGGTGATCTGTGCCATATGCGTATTTTGAAGCTTGTTGACACTCTTCAGCCAAACGAAATCAAATGATTCTAATCCGCTGAACAGGTAAAGACATCCAGCATCTTTGACCAGTTCCAGATTTTTGTGGTCATAGAAAAAATCATTTGTAACCAGCGCGGACCAGCTTTTGATATATCCATCTTTTCGCAAATCTTTGATAAGCTCCAGTCTGTCTAGAAAAAACTGACGGTCGTTTCCATAAAAGTTGTTGTCTATGAAGACAATGGGATTTCTACGCTTTCCTAAACTGACTATCTGGTTGCGGATGAACGCCAGATCATATTTTTTGTAGCCATGCCCCTCTCCTGTTAATGTGCAAAAAGAACATCTAAAATTGCAATATCGACTGGATTCCACATACCCAAAATGTGTCATCCAATAGGCCAGATCATATCTCGGGCGCATCTCGTAAGACACATGATCTTTGCCAAAGCTGTCTTCAATGACCTGCTGAAGTTCTTCAACATCGCCAAGGCATATATAGTCAAAGTATTGATTTGACAGAATTGGGAGGTTACGGATAGCAGGTCCTCCTGCGACAACAATGACCTTTTTGTTTTTTGTTCGAGCATATGCTGTTATATGCAGCATTCGGTCAAAGGCAGTATTCAATCCGGTCAGCACCAGCATATCCGGCCAGGAGAGCAATTTTTCATCTTCTAGTGGACCGCTGGACATTTCATTGTAGAGTCGAACATCACATAGACGCTGTGAAAAAGCCCCTGCCAAGTATACGGGTCCCATTGCCTGTGGTATTTGCGTATTTCTTCCCACCGTAAAACGCATTTCATCAAAGAAACAATTTACAATGAGGATTCGCTTTTTGGCCTCGGGAAATCTTTTTGCCTTTGATTTCATTGTGTCGCTCCCTTCCTGGTAAACATTGAAATGCACATCAGGATTTAATCCTGGGTCAGAACATGAATCCGAGGTTCAAGCTTATGGAAGCCAGTGAAATCCTTTCATCAACATAATCCAGCTCTGTCTCAGTTAGCTTGACGATTGATTTAATAAAGAAATGATCGGTAATATCCCAACGGAAACCCCCACCGAAATTGAAAGAAAACTCCGTTTCTGAAAACTCACTTCGGCTGGTACCCCAGTCGCCGTCAAAACTGATAAAACCGATGCCGAATGTTAGAATCGGAGTGAAACGACTTTCCAACATATTCCAATCCAGGTTCAGATCCAGGGCCTGAATGTCTGCATCCCCCTGTGCCGGCGACGGAGATCCCAGACCGAAGAATATGGGATTAGGGTTCGATTCCATGTCTATGGTGCCAAACCAGAAAGACAGATTGAGGTTCAGATATGGGTTGAAATTGTACCCTGCTCCGACCCCTCCCACGGTGGTTTGGTCTATCTCAACATCAACTGTCGGGAACCATTCATTTTCTTCGCCATCCATAATTTGGAGAAAGCCAAAAGCCTCAGCCTTTCCTTTTCGGGTCCAGTCTTGTGCCCAACTGGCAGTTGATGATATGATAGAGGCAAGCAATAATATAAAAGCGATAATAATTAATATTTTTTTAGGTATATTATTGTTCATTTTTTTCCCTATCATAATTATTGGTTAAACAATAAAGAGAGAATCAGTTCACTATTTTTTTTGAGTATCCTTTTATCGTTTTTTGCTCCATCGAACGACTTCGTCGTCATCATACTTCTCTTGTTTCAATTACAGAGCAAGCTGCATTCCAAATGTAGATCTGAATTCCCTCAATAATGCCAAATTGTGGTTTTGCGGTATTTCACAACAGCCGGTATTTGAGTATATCTAATTAATTTCAGGGGAATATTTGAACCAAGGAAAAAGGGGTTTTGAACTGAGACTTTTTTCAAAAGGCGGGAAGTGGAAGGCTTTTCAGAAAGCGGGCAAGTCAGAGAAGCGTGCAACAAATATTGACGGAACTTTGCTCTATTCAAGCAAAAGGTATGGGAATCAACGTGTTATGGTAATGCAACGAATGTTTACAAGGAAAACAAAGTTTCACCCTTCTTGAACCCTTTAGCTCTAAGGTGCATACGGGTTTTTTTACGTTGGGCAGGGTACTTTAGACTGCAATCCAACCAGGTCTCATCACCAACGCTAAGAGGTGAAAGATATGACTATATCAAAAAAAGTGGCATTGTTGAACATGACGGTAAACCCGCTGGGGGCCTTTTTAACCTTTCTCTATTTCAGATATATAAGCCCCGCTTTTCCCGGACAGCTGGATATCTCCCACGCCCAGGGGTACCTGGTTTTTGCAGTTGGCACTGGTGCTTTGGTTTTGATCTTTTACTGGTTTATCAGTCGATGGACCAACCCCCTGATTCGTGTGGCTGAGGGGGAAACGCCGGTGGATGGTCTGGACCGCACCTACGCCTCTAAGCTCAAGAGACGCGCCATTCAGTTTGCCCCGTTTTTGGGCGCAACCACTTTTGTGGCCTGGATCTTTGCAGGTTTCATCTTCGGATTCCTTGAACCGGTCTTCTCCCAGGTCTTCCTTGGCGCCGAGCCCCGTGACCTCATCGAATGTGTGAGGGTGTTCTTCGCCATCACCGTGATCGGCGGGACGATCGCCGCCCTCATTATCTATTTTGCCGCCGAGAATATCTGGCGCAAGGTCATCTCCAGGTTCTTTCCGGAGGGCGATCTGAGCCAGGTCAAAGAGGCCTTCAAGGTCAGCGTCAAGATGCGCCTCATGGTCGTTTTTCTTGCCATCAGCCTGTTCCCGCTTCCGCTTCTTGGCTCAGCGGCCTACACCAAAGCTCAAGCCCTTCACACGGCCGATGCCGTCACGCGCGGCCGGATCATGTCGTCTTTACTGCTTGAAGTCATCTTTATTGCGGTCATCTGTGTGGCCACCTCTCTGCTGTTGTCCATCTTCGTGGCCAAAAGCGTTTCAGATCCCCTGAGAAACCTTGAGAATGCCATGAAAGAAGTGGAAGAAGAGAACCTGGATGTGCGTGTGGAGATCATCTCAAATGACGAAATCGGCTCTGTTGCCGAAGGCTTCAATCACATGGTGAGGGGACTGGAAGAGTCCCGGTTCATCAAGGAGTCTTTCGGAAAATACGTTACCCAGGAAATAAGGGATGAAATACTGGCTGGAAGACTCTCTCTGGATGGAGAGATGAAAAGGGCCACCTTGTTGTTCTCAGACCTCCGCAGTTTCACCCCCTTTGTGGAATCCACCCACCCCAAGCAGGTGATTGCAATCCTGAATCAGTATTTTTCCCAGATGGCTGAGGCCATCAAAGACAAGCGGGGTCTGGTTCTCCAATATGTGGGTGATGAAATCGAGGCGGTCTTCGGAGCCCCCGTGAGCTGTGATGACCACCCGGAAAGGGCGGTTGAGGCGGCATTGGAAATGAGAAGACGTCTGGTTCAGTTGAATCAGAGTTTTGAAGAACAGGGGTTCGCCCCGCTCCAACATGGGATCGGCATTCACACCGGCGCCGTCCTGGCCGGGAATATCGGGAGTAAAGATCGGATCTCCTATGCTCTGGTGGGCGACACGGTGAACCAGGCATCGAGAATCGAGGGGCTCACCAAGGAATTCTCCACGGACATCATTCTCAGTCAGACCACCCATAACCTACTGACCGGATCCTTCCGAACCGAGCAGCTTCCCCCTGTCAAGGTCAAAGGCAAAAAGGATGAAATCATTGTTTACAAACTTTTGGAAGGATAGAGGGGCCGACTTTGGAAAAAGGAAGACAATCAAGAAGAGAATTCCTGCAAGCAATCGGAGCCGTTGGTACCGGTTCCCTGCTCACTCCGTTTGTTTCCCTCGCGAATGCGGTGGAGCCGTCCGTTTCAAAAAGGAAGCCGTCAATGGTTCCCACGCGGCCGTTTGGAAAGACAGGCATTCACGTTCCAATCCTGGCCTTTGGAGGAAGTCTGGATATCAACCGGCTGTTGCTGCGACAGGCCGTCAGACGGGGAGTCACATACTGGGACACGGCGGCCTCCTATGCGGGCGGGAACAGCGAAAAGAGAATGGGTGCATACCTGGGCAAACATCCCGAAGACCGAAAGAAGATTTTTCTAGTCACCAAGTCTCATGCCTGGACGCTCAAATCCATTACCAAGGATCTTGATCGATCCCTTGGAAGGTTGAAAACGGATTATGTTGATCTCTTCTTCAGGCACTCGGTCAGAAATCCCAGTGCCCTGGATGACGGTTTGAAGGTCTGGGCTGAAAAGGCCAAATCAGCGGGAAAAATTCGATTGTTCGGCTTCAGCACCCACAGCAACATGGAAGAATGCATGCTCTGGGCGTCAAAGCTAGGTTGGATCGATGCTGTTCGATATGGGCGGCGCTTATGACGTGGTGTTTCAAAAAGGTCGATTGGTTGGGGGTGTATCCTCGGCTGAGGATCGTAAGCTGGCTATCCAGGTCGGCATCGACCTTTGGACGCAGGTTTCAGAGTAGCTGTTGGGATTTTCAGGCCGACTCGTGAGAATAGTGGGAGACCCCAGTCATCTCCGGTGCCTGGAAATCGGTAATACCTGGATAGTAATCGAAATGTTTTCGGCCTCGGAAACCGTATGGCTTCCCAGTGAAAGGGGGGCATAGGTTATGCCCCTGCACCAGGCAGGCTCATAAATGATTTTTCTGGCGTACCGGTAATCCCGCTTGATGGTGCCGGTATCGAATATGAAATTTCCATCCCGGTATTCAACCCACACCATAACGCTGTGATGACCATACCTGCCTTTATTTAAAAAGGTAATGGGTTTGCGGTCCCCATTGGCAATCCGGAAGGACAGCGGCCGATATTCCCGGTGCCTGCCGCCAAATTTCATCCGACCGCCTCTGATGCTCACCTGGAGAAGATCGCCTGTTATGCCGGCCCTCCCGGCATAGATCGCTGAAATCCGCTTGCGTTCTCGTTCGGCCTCCAACTCAGCACGAATGCTGGCCTGTCTGGCTTCTTCAGCGGCGCGTCGACTGTCAGCTAATCGTCTTTCCGCCCGGATTCTCGCCCGCTGGTTATAGCCCTCGATGGCAGTCTGGCGCTGTGCGGCGCTCATCTGATTCCACTGCTCCTCCGGTACTCCGTAAATCCTGTGCGCACAAGCACTGATTGTGAATAACACTATCATACAGATCAGAAAACTGACGGTTCGCATATTTCCGTCTCCTCATCGCGACAGGCTTTTTTCACCAATGTCTCGCAAATTTTTCTTTGAATAGGGACGACTTTTTTACAATTCCATCTAACCTATCGACATTTTAAGGGAAATCTTTAAATGATTCCAGGGTAGGCTGAAAATAGAAAGATTTCTTTGAAACCAAAAAGTCAATTTATGAGTTGACGGCTTAGCCCCTTTTGCTTTGACAAGATGTGATCACGCTCCTGAGTTCAAGAAAATAATAAGAGCGTCTATTTGATTTTTTCTTCTTCTTTGCGCGAACGTTTTTCTTGCCGCCTTCTTCAGCGAATTGTATCCGGACCTCTCGACCGTCAATCTTTACGCCTTTCATCGCCTTGAGCACTTTTTCAGCGCTGCCGGACTCTACTTCGAAAAAGGAGAATTCCCGCCGTATTTCTATAGCGCCGATTTTATCGGCGCTGATGCCGGATCTGTCGCACACATTTCTGGTAACCGTGCCCTTGACAATATTGTCCAGTCTGCCGACGTTCATGAAAAAGCGTCTTGGTTTTCCCGGCAGAGCCCGGCTTTTGCCCGTCTTTCTTTCCCTCGTCGTCTTGACGGCATCTCTATCTTTTTTTCTCGGGGCCACATTGATGTCAACCGTATCTTTGTAATAATCCAGGAAACGGTTGAATTCCAGAGAGACAAATTTCTGGATCAACGCCTCTTTTGTAAGGCCGGACAGTGTGCTGTACACGGGCGGTAGAAACTTCGCGATCTCCGCATGGTTGACCTCGACCCCCACAAGCTTGTTGATCATGGCATAAAGCTGATTCTCGCATACGGCCCGTCCTTTCGGAACCTTTATGTAAGTAAATTCGATTCCGGATTTGCGTTCGATCTGCTGCAGCTTATAGTTTTCCTTTGTGTTGATAATCGCAATGGACATGCCGGATTTGCCGGCGCGCCCGGTTCGGCCGCTTCGATGGGTGTAATTGTCCGGTTCATCCGGAAGCTTGTAGTTGATAACATGCGTGATGTCCTGAACATCGATACCTCTTGCGGCGACATCCGTGGCAATGAGGACCTGAATGGATTTTGCGCGGTATCGGCCCATGACCTGCTCCCTGACCTGCTGGGAAAGATCACCATGAAGGGCTTCGGCATTATAGCCGTCTTTAATCAGTTTCTCGGCAACCTCCCGGGTCTCTTTCCGAGTGCGGCAAAAAACGAGGCCGTAGATGTCGGGGTGGAAATCGATGATGCGTTTGAGCGCCGGATACCGATCGCTTTCGCGGACAACAAAATAGATGTGCTCGATATTTTCGGCACCGGCATTTTTCCGGCCGATGGTTATTTCCACCGGTCGGTGCATGTATCTCTTCGCAATGGCTGCCACCTCACGGGGCATTGTGGCGGAAAACAGCCAGATTCGCTTCTCGGCAGGCGTTTGTTCCAAAATGGCGTCGATATCTTCCTGAAAGCCCATAGTCAGCATTTCATCGGCTTCATCGAGAACGCAATAATTCACGTTTGACAGGTTGATGACCGAACGGTGCATCAGATCCAACAGCCTTCCGGGTGTGGCCACAATGATCTGAACCCCTTTTTTTATCATGCGGATCTGATTTTCAATACCTGCGCCCCCATATACCGCTGCAATCCCGGCCGTTTTGATATATTTACAGAAGCTCTTAATATCTTTGGCAATCTGAACGCACAGTTCCCGGGTCGGGCAAATAACGACACCTTGCGTACGGGTTGAATCAAAATCAAGCAACTGAATCATGGGCAAACCAAAGGCAGCGGTTTTCCCGGTTCCGGTCTGTGCAAGCCCCACAAGATCTCTATCACCAGACATAATTTCAGGAATGGCTTCAGCCTGAATGGGTGTTGGTTCGACAAACCCCAGATCATGAACCGCCTTCAGCAAGGCGTCGTTTAAGTCCAAATTTTCAAAACCCATATTTTTTCTTCTCTACAGGGTTGGAATCATTAAGACAACTTTCCATAAAAAACAGGTGAGCCCGGAGGCAGGCAAACCGAGGACTTCCTTTTTCGAAATAGGAGCATGAACGCTGTCCTCCGCTGGTTTCTCTTCCCAATTGACGTTGCTATTCGCTCTTCAAAACTCCTCTCTCATGAGTTTTGCGACTTCGTGAAAAGTCATCGTGATTGTACCACACCCCGGCAGGAGTAAAGAAGTCAAATTCACCGTCTGATTTACGCTTGATGTTCCGCATGAAGGGATCGCCCAAATCCACCGTCTAATTTGCGCATCATGCATTTCACCGGGGGATTTGGCGAC
>CAYOIU010000088.1:0-12791 GCA_964404085.1 uncultured Desulfobacteraceae bacterium
GCCGTTGAAAGGGGGGGAACAGTGAGAAATAGGGGCTAGAGAAGAAGAGGGGGGGTGCACTCTATTGATCGAGATACGCCCCCTCTAATTTTTATTCCCAGCGTCTTTGGTCGACAATAAGCTTATCTCCCTCAATTATGGTGCCAGGTTTGACAAGTTCTACCTTGTCAATCTTTACTGTACAAATCTCTCTAAAGAAGTCTTCAAATTTTTTCTGCAACTCATTGTAGTCAAGTCCAGCACCTGCAGGTTCCAGCCTCAGGGTGAGAAAATCTCTGTTCTCTTTCCGGAAAACTGACAATTGGAATCTCACACCCGTAAACCTATTGCTGATCACTTTGAGCTGACTGGGAGCAATAAAAAGTCCCCTTACCTTAACTGCGTCACCAACCCTGCCGGCGATACCATTCAGCATGTAGGATGTCCTTCCGCACGGGCATCTTTCTACTGTGATGCTTGATAGGTCTCCGGTCCCAAACCTGAAGAGAAAAAATATATTGTTGAGGCGAGTTACCACGATCTCACCGAGCATCCCAGGTTCCACATTTTTACCGGTTACTGGGTCGACGATCTCAACGATTACCTCTTCACATATATGCCAGGGCCCTTTCTCACGGCATTCATAGGCTATATCTCCCACCTCGGTTGCACCGTACATCTGGTAAGTATCAATTAAATAGTCGTTTTCAAATAGTTCCCTGAGAGAAGGCGCAAGCGGTTCGGCCCCGAAGGCCGCTCGCCGCAATCTAAAATCATTCTTGACATTATGACCCGTTTCTTCAGCCTTTTTGATGATAGAATGTAGAAAGCTTGGAGTCCCTGTATAGCCGGTAATGTCAAGGTCACGGATCAATTGCACCTGGAGCTGTGCGCTGGATGTGCCTGAGGGAACGACGGTGGCACCAATACGCCTAAGTCCCTCATGGAATGTCAAGCCAGCAGCTACCATGTGATATGAAAAGGCATTGAGGACAATATCCCCCTTCCTGAAGCCAGCCGCATAATAGGCTCTTGCCCAAAGAGGATCATCCTCCCCAAGGTGCGGTTCGTAGACAGGCCCAGGAGAGGTGAATACTCTATCAATCTCGGCAGTTGAGCCACAGAAACCACCAAAAGGAGGATCATCCGCTTCGATCTCAATAAGCCTCTCCCTGGAGATAACGGGCAGCTTTTCAAGATCTCTTGCCGTCTTCATATCAGAGGGGTTGAGCTGCCTTTTATCAAACATGTCCCTCACTCTCTTTGATTTCACATATCCGATGGAGGCCATCTCGGATAATCGGCGGTCATAATACGCCTCCCGTTCTTTGGGCGCCATATTTTCCTTGCTATCGAAAAAGTCTGATGACATCTGTGCCTCCCGGTAAGATAGCTATTACCTTACAGCCACCGCTTGCGGCGTTTATAGGACTTGACATCCTTGTATGATTTAAGAGCACCGGAAGCAGCGGTTCCAAGGTAAAACTCTTTCACATCGGGGTTTTTCCTGAGATCCTCCGCACTGCTCTCCATGACGATCTTCCCATTTTCCATCACATAGCCATAGTGGGCGATCTGAAGGGCCATATTGGCGTTCTGTTCTACGACCATGAGGGTTGTCCTCTGCTCCTGGTTGATTCGCTGGATAATCTGGAATATCTCTTTAACCAGGAGCGGAGCAAGGCCCAAAGAGGGCTCGTCCAAGAGCAATAGCTTGGGGTGGGCCATCAGGGCCCTTCCAATGACCAGCATCTGGAGTTCGCCGCCGCTGCAATACCCTGCCATGGCCTTTTTCCTTGCTAACAGGGCGGGGAAATAGCCGTAGACCAATTCCAGGTCTTTCTGGTAGGGCTTGCCCCAACGGGTGGCCGTGCCGACTCTCAGGTTTTCTTCAACGGACAGGTATTTGAATTCCTGCCGTCCCTCTAATACCTGAATGATCCCTTTCCGCGTGATCTCTTCCGGAGAAGAATTCTGGACCGGCTTGCCGTCATATTCAATCGATCCTTCGGTCACCTTGCCGTTTTCAGGTTTGAGCAACCCGGAAATGGCCTTGAGGGTTGTGGTCTTTCCGGCCCCGTTGCTCCCTAAGAGGGAAACGACCTGTCCCTCCTTTATGGTGAGGGAGACGCCCTTGAGGACCTGTATGACATCAGAGTAAACAACACTGATGTTATTAATCAGCAATCTGACGTTGTTTTCCATAGCTCAAAATCTTCCTCAGCCTTAATCTAAATAAACACCCTAAGATTGAAAATTGAAGCTTGGTGGAACCGGCAAAGGATCCTTTAGATATTCAGTATTCAATCGTCAATAAGAAAACGGCCACAACCTAAAGCTTGACCGCACAATGCGCCATACCTCGGCCAGTCCCTTCGGTTCAAAGATGATAAACAGGACAATGGCCAGACCGTAGATAAACTCACGGAGCGGGGCAATGGTGATGGCCACCCCGGTGGACACTCCGATATTCATCAGGTATTCTGTAATTTGACTCAATATCTCATTCAGGGATACAATGAACACCGCGCCGAAGACCGAACCGGGGATGCTTCCTAAGCCTCCGATGATAATCATGGCAATGTATTCGATGGACATCCACAGATTAAAGGGTTCCGGGGTGATACTCATGGTGTAGTATGCAAAAAGGGCGCCCGCAAAACCAGCGTAAAAGGAGCTGATAGCAAAAGAAAGGAGCTTATAGGGAAAGATCGGAATCCCCATTCCCTCGGCGGCCCGGTCATTATCCCGGATGGCAATAAACGCCCGGCCGATCCGTGTGCGGATCAGGTTGACGGCGATCCATGTCATCAGGACAAAACAGGCAAATATCACATAAAAAAACGCCCGGTCGCTCCCTAAATCGAGCCCGAAAAGCGAGGCACTGGGAATAACGATCCCTTCCGCACCCCCTGTCAGGCTCTCCCACTGTACCAGGACATATTCAATAATGAACTGCCCTGCCAATGTGGCAATACAAAGGTACAAATGTTTTAAGCGGGCTGAGGGGAGACCAAAGACCATACCAACCGCGGCGGACACGATCCCCGCAATGGGCACTGCTAAGAAAAAAGGAATTCCCCCCCTTGTGGCCAAAATGGCTCCGGCATAGGCACCAACGCCGAAAAAGGCCCCGTGGCCCAGTGAGATCTGACCGGTAAATCCGATCAGCAGATTCAATCCGACTGCAGCGATCGCATAAATGCCAATGCTGTTGATGATATACAGCGTGTAGGCACTGCTGATAAATGGCACAACGCCGAAAAGAAGCAAAAGACCGATGCCCATCCAGAGCCGGCCGAAGTCTGTGCTGAAGATGGTCAACTCTTCGTGGTAACTTATTTTGAAGCTGCCGCAGGGGTGAAACTGAACTTTACGCATGTTTATGTCTCTTCAGATTGATGATTGTGGATTGTTGATTGGAAAAACCACAACTCAGATTATACCCTTTCGATTTCCACCAGGCCAAAGAGCCCGTAGGGCTTTACCATGAGGATAAAGATAAGTACAATATAGGGTATGATTTCCCTAAGCGAGGTGGAAATGTACCCGCCGGTAAAGGTCTCTAACAGACCGATAATAACCCCCCCTAAGATCGCCCCTCCGATACTGTCCAAGCCACCTAAGATTACCACTGGGAAGACCTTGAGCCCTATGGCACTCAACTCGTGGACATTGATCCCGTTGATGATCCCTAAGACAATGCCACTTATGGCGCAGACTAAGGCGGCAATAGCCCATGAGAGGGCAAAGACCCTTCTCACGTGAACACCAAGGGAGAGGGCCGCGGGTTGGTTGTCAGCCACAGATCTCATATAAATCCCCTGGGATGAGTATTTGAAGAAGAGCCCGAACAGGATCAAGAACAGGATCCCGATAATAAACGCTGCAACGTAAGCCGCCGGTATCTGGATGGCCCCCCACTTCAGGGAGAGCGCGTCGGGCAGGAATTTGGGGTAATCGTGGATGTCTCCGCCAAAGATGAAGAGCAACAATCCCCTGAACATCAGCGCCAGTCCTAAGGTCAGCATGATGACCTGGATAAGGGCCTCTCCGATCAGGGGGCGCAGGAAAAATTTCTCCAAGATAAAACCGAGGGTGAAGCTGCCAGCCAACGTCAGTGCAAATGCCAAAATAATGGGAAGATCCGCCCAGGCAGAGAGGGCAAGAAAGAGAAATGCCCCGATGGCCATCAGTTCCCCGTGGGCGAAATTAAGGACACTGCTCGATTTGAAAATCATGACAAATCCGAGCGCGGAAAGGGCGTAGAGAAACCCCAAAGAAATCCCATTAACCAAAAGCTGAAGAAAAAATTCCATACAAGGAAGCGCCCCCTTACACTGTCAATATGCTTACTGTTGTTTCTATGGTCCCTAGCGTTCCATCTCTGTATCGCACTTCACCCTTTATCGGCAATTCCGTCTTTCCCGAATACATGGCATCGATGAGGTCCTTATATTGTTCAAAGACGAACTTTCTTCTTACCTTCCCGGTCCGTGTCAATTCTTCGTCATCTGCGTCCAACAGCTTATACAGGAGGATGATCCGAACCAGTTTCATCGGGTCCGGTAGCTGGTTGTTGACTTCTGCCACTTCCCCCCGGATCAATTCCTCGACGGCCCGTTGCTGGGAAAGATCGGTGTACGTGGTATAGGGGATCTTTCTGTCTTCTGCCCAGTTCCCCACGTTGCCGAAATCGATGTTGATGAAGGCCGTCAGATATTTCTTTCCTTCTCCCCAGATAACGGCTTCTTTGATATATGGGCTGAACTTGAGTCTGGTTTCGATAAAATCAGGCGAAAAGGCCTCCCCCTCGTGAGTCCGCATGATATCCTGTTTCCGGCCGATGATGAGAAGGTGTCCGTCATCATCGTAATAGGCTGCATCGCCGGTATGGAACCAGCCGTCTTTCAAGGCCTCGGCAGTGGCTTCCGGGTTCTGATAGTATCCGACAAAATTCGATTTGCTCAGAACCAGGACTTCCTGGTCTTCGGTGATCTTGACCTCCGTCCCGGGAAGTGGTTTGCCCACGGTCTCGGGTTTGACCTCCTCGTCAGGCTGCACCTGAAAAATCCCGCACGTTTCTGTCAGGCCGTAACATTGTTTCAGGTTCAAGCCATTGGCCCTGAAGAATCGGATCACGTCCGGGCTGATGGGGTGTCCCCCTGTATAGGCCGCGCGAAAGTTGAAACACCCGACACGGTCCATAAGCAACCGTGACACGATCCGGGTCCCCAGCCAGCTCAACAGCTTCAGGCGGGCGGGGATCTCTTTTTTCTCTGATTCAAGATCGACAATCTCCCGCCCGATATTCTGGGAGAAATTATAGAGACGGCGTTTGATAAATCCTGCATCATTGATCTTGACCCTGATTTTTGATGCAAGATCTTCCCAGAACCTGGAAGAGGTGATGATAACAGTAGGCCCGATCTCCCGGAAGTCCTCCACTGCGGTCTCGAGGGTCTCTGGAAAATTCATGACCATACCACCGCACAGGGTCACGCCCACGCCCCACATCTGGTCCACGATCCAGGCCGTCGGCGTAATGGAAATCCAATTATCCTCGATGCCGATGGGGGCCGTTTGGAGCCACTTGGAGGCCATATCGGTAAAATTGCCGTGGCTTAACATGACCATCTTCGGCACCCCGGTCGTGCCTGATGTCATCAGCATCAAAGCCACATCCTCCGGCTTTCCCTCCCACAGCTCTTTATTATAAAGCTCAGGTTGTTCCTTGTCCAATTCCTCGCCCAGGCCAAGGAGCTGACTGAAGCTGATCAGCCAGGGGTTGTCTTCGTAGGTCCTCATGCCGGTCGGATCAGTATAAATAACGCGTCTCGTGTGTGGGAGGTCCCCTTTGCATGCAATGAGTTTATCCACCTGCTCCTGGTCCTGGGCAAAGACGTATGCGGCTTCGACCCGGTTGAGGCCTGAGACCAGCTCTTTAGCCACGGCTGATGTGAACAGAGGGACCACAACCCCCCCCACAGACTGGGCCCCCAACTCTGCAAAAAGCCATTCCGGGTCATTCTCGAGGATCACGCCTACATTTTCCCCTCGCTTGAGGCCGAGGGAAATGAGGCCCATTCCAATGAGCTTCGTGTACCGAAAATAGTCTCTCCAGTGATAGGTCTGCCATATGCCATAAGCCTTTTCCCTTAGGGCGATCCTGTCAGGCCCCAACCGCTCCGCCTGTCTCAGCAAGGTTTGAGGCAATGTAAATTGCCCTAAAGAGGATAACGTCTCCTGGTCAATACGCTCTATTTTATTGGTGCCGTTCACAGACATATTTTTCCTGATATCATGCTGATGACGCGAAAAGCATAAGCTGCTTATGTAGCTGCCTATTCAATTTTAGAGGTGTCCCCGAGATAGGCCTTGATGACCTGAGGGTGGTTCTGAACAAAATCCGGAGTTCCCTCCGCTATCTTGACTCCGAAATCGAACACCGCCACTCTCTTCGAGATGCTCATTACGATGGACATATCGTGTTCAACCAAGAGCATGGTCTGGTTCCACGCCTCATTCAATTCAACTAAAAACCGGACCATATCTTCTTTTTCTTCTAAAGTCATCCCTGCAAAGGGCTCGTCAAGCACAAGAAGCTTGGGTTGTAACGCTAAGGCACGGCCTAATTCAACGCGCTTTCTCATTCCGTAAGGGAGCGAGCCTACGAGCTGGTTCCGGATCGACTGCATCTCCAAAAAATCGATAAGTTCTTCCAGAACCTCCCGGTGGCGAACCTCTTCGTTTCGTACGCTCTTTAAGAAGAGAGAGGCCTTTCCCACATTATATTTGCAGTGAACATGCCGGGCTAGCAGCATATTGGACAGGACCGTCATGCCGGGGAAAAGCTCGATGTTCTGATAGGTTCGACCGATGCCGATCTTGGTCAGATGATGGGTTGAAAGGTGAGTGACATCTTTTCCATTGAAAGATATCTGGCCTTCCTGTGGTTTGTAGTAGCCAGTTATGCAGTTCAGTAGGCTGGTTTTGCCTGCACCATTGGGGCCGATAATAGAAATTAGCTCACCGTTGAGGGTATAAAGATCAATGTTGTGGAGCGCCGTAATGCCACCGAACTTCAGGGTAAGGTTCTTCACCTCTAACTCGGCCCGCCTTTCTTCGGGCCGGGCAGAGGTGAAGATACTAGGTTCGCCGCGAAAGGCTTTCATTTTAAGATCGTTACCTTTTCTTTTCCTGGAATCCAGAATTTTGTGAGCGGCGTATATGTTTGATCTTCATTGATCTTTACGATTCTCGCAGTGAAAGAGCCACTGTGGTCGGTGTTCGTGTAAGTGATGTTGGGAACGAGTCCTCCGAAGTCCTCGTTCTGAAAACTCTCAAGTGCAAGATTTATGGTCTGGCTGTCTATTTTACCAAATTTGTCTTGGGCCTTCTGGAAAGCCCGTGCCATGATAGAGCCGATAACAACCCCTTCCCAGTAGGAACAGTCAAATTTCTTCACGGTTTGATACCGCGCCATCAGGTCTTCCATCAATTTGATGCCTGGAGTACCGTCGCCCGGCAGGGATCCTGGAAATTGCATATGCATCCGGTTGCGGATCAGCCCCTTTCCACGCTTGAAAAAATCAGGATCGGTAGATGTCCAGGTCCCGAAAAATGGAACATCATAGCCCACGCTGTCCGCAGATTGAAGGGCCATAATGATCGCAGAGGGAAGGCACTGCATGAAGATATATTCGGCCCCCTTGTTTTTCAGCCTCAAAAGCTCGGTTTTGAGATCCAGGGTCTTGGGGGGAAATTGCTCGATCGCAACAATCTCTATGTTATTTTTTGCGGCATATTCCTTGCTTGCTCCATGAATCGATTTTCCGTAGGCGTTATTATACGTCAAGAGCCCTACCTTGGGCGCAGCGCTCCCTTTATGAATCGCCTTGATGTACTCAAGAACCGCATAGGAGTCCATGACATAACTGCCATAGGGGAGGTACGCATATGCCACGGGTGGCTTGAGGATGCCCTGATAAGTGGAATAGTTGATGTTGGGAACTTTATACTTCTGAATGATCGGTTTGGCCATAATCCCGGATCCCGCATCCCACGTGGCAATCATATCCATTTTGTCGGAAGTACAAAATTTCTTTACATATTTAAGGGCTTCAGGGACCTTGTAAGCATGGTCGACCACCGTCAAGTCGATCTTGTTGCCGGCGATGCCCCCCTTTACTTCATTAATATAGCGGAAATAGTCCTGTTGTCCCTTGGCGTGGAATTGCCCCCACGTGGAAGCTGGACCCGTCAGGTTAATTATCGCCCCTACCTTGATGTCTTTGGCCATCGATGTAGTTACCGTACCGAGACTGATGAACCCTACCACTGCTCCAAATAAAACCAAAAGGATTAAAGACTTACGCATGGTAAAACCTCCCTTCATCTGGTTCATGAAATGTTAAACTTCAATCCCTCTAACCATAGAAACCATGAAGATTTAAAAAGTTGATTTACTTTGCTGAACTTTTTTCATCACCTCCTCTTTGAACTCTGTGAAGAACTTACTTTTTTCATCTAGTCTAGGTCAAATCGCATGCCAAAGCAACCACCAAGTTGGTGGAATAGTGTTTCCCAAACCGGTTTCCCGACGTCCAAAACCACATCCTCGAGGAAGGTTCTCAGCCCTGATATTTTCCCCTTGGAAAAAAAGAGACCACACCGAGTTTTAGACGCCTTTTGAGTGGACCTTTTCATCGTGCAGCAGCCTGGCCTGGGTCCCTTTGGCCACCTGATAGGTGCGGCTGAATTCAGACCAGAAGGCCTTGTCTTTTTCCTTCCAGCCGGGACCGAATTTTTCATCAAAAAAATCGCCGAGCTTCTCAAAGAGAATCTGCCAGGCGGCCTTGCCTGAGGCAATGGCAGCCAGCAGTTCTTCAAGAATCACATCGAGCTGAGCCAGTTTTTCTTTGGGAACATAAAATATGGCGCCTTTCCTGATGGAGGTCATGAGCGTTTCAGGGTTCATGGCATGGGCCGTGAGCATGATCGTAGGGATATTTCTTTCCACAGTCTCTTCGAGGAGGCCCAATCCGTTTACACCCATGATGTCCAGGATGGCTAGGTCATAACGGTTCTTTCGGATCTTTTCCACCGCAGTATCAAAGTCCTGTGCCCGGTCCAGCTGGGATGATTCGAGAATCTCTTCTATGGTATCCAGCACATCTTTTTCATCGTCCACAGCGAGTATCTTCTTGTCAGTGAGATGTGATGCTTTTTCGGGCATTTTGCAGTCTCCTTCATTTCTTAGAGAGTCAGTAGGTGCTACCTATTCATCCCCAGTAATTCATAGGATTTTCGAGATGTTAAGTTTGTTACAATAAGAAATCCCAATTCTTTTGTCAAGCTGAAAAGAGTGATGATCAGTTCAAATCTGGCATTAAAAAACCTTGACACGGGAAAAGCGGGATGGTAACAATAATTTGAATGAATCATCATTCATAATCGGATTCGAATATGGGGAAAAAGAAAAGTAATCAAAAACATCACAGGATTATTCAAGCAGCTACGAAAATATTTGCCAAGAAAGGCTTTTTCCAGGCGAAGGTTTCCGATATTGCGAGAGAAGCGGGCGTTGCCGACGGTACCATCTATCTCTACTTCGACAATAAGGATGACATTCTGATCTCTCTTTTCGAAGAACAGATGAAAAAGGTTCTGGACAACATGGTCGAAAGATTGGCCCAAGAGGATGATCCGGCAAGGAAGTTGGAGGAATTCGCCCTTACCCACCTGAGGCTCATTGAAGAGAACAAGGACGTTGCGGAAATCATCCAGGTTGAACTCAGGCAGAGCAGCAAGTTCATGAAAGAATACAAGAACGAACGGTTTGCAGAGTACCTGGAATTGATCGCTGATGTTATTCGTGTTGGGCAGGAGAAGGGTGTTTTCAGGCAGGATGTCATACCGGGCATTGCCGAAAGGGCTTTTTTTGGGGCCTTGGACGAGATGTCCAGATTCTGGGTGTTGTCAAGTCGTAAGGAGTATGATATTAAGACGGCTGCTCAACAGATCAGCGGTTATTTCCTAAGAGGAATAGCGGCATGATCGTGGCGTAGGTGATTTGTAAGACAGCCGAAAATCCGAAGTTTCGTAATGTGTCGGTAAAAAGCTGGTTTATGCCGCGAGCGGAAGCCTATGAGCAAAGAAAGGAACCGAACCTGACAATCTTTTTCAGACGCTTTCTAAACACTCCGGAAGAGATGGACGCCTATTTGGGATTCAGCGGTACACAGTAAGGTTGCGCATGGTTTGGGAGGCGCAAAACCCAAATAGCCGTCCATGTCGGGGTTGGTTGCCAAGGGCACTATGAGAAAGCAGCTGAAAAAGATTGTCAGATTCGGTTCTTTATGCGCGTATAAAAATAAGTGACTTCGATAGAAGTCCTTGGGACCGGACTTTTTGAGATTCCATCATTATTGCCGGATATGAAAGGAGGAGAAAGTGGATATAATCGTTTGTCTGAAACAAGTACCCGATACGGAGAGCCAGATCAAAATTGCCCAGGATGGTCAATCCATCATCACAGATGATATCAAATGGGTCATGAATCCCTATGATGAATATGGTGTTGAAGAGGCACTCCGTCTTAAGGAGGAATTTGGGGGTGAGGTCACCGTCGTCGGCATGGGGCCGAAGCGTGTCACGGAATCCATCCGGACGGCTCTGGCCATGGGAGCAGACAAGGGGATTTTGGTCTCGGATGACGCCCTGGAGGGAAGCGATTCCCTGGCCACCGCCAAGGTATTGGCTGCCGCTATCAAGGATATTCCGTATGATATTGTTTTTACCGGCCAGCGCGGAATTGATGAAGATATGGGTGTGGTCGGTGCATCCTTAGCGGAATTGCTTGGTATTCCTCATCTATCACTCATCATCAAAGCGGAAGTGGCGGAGGACGGGAAATCCGTCACCGCGCATCGCCCGGTGGAGGGACAAATGCTTGTCCTTGGATCCGATCTTCCTGTCCTGATTACAGCCCAGAAGGGGTTGAACGAGCCCAGGTATGCCTCCCTCCCGGGTATCATGAAGGCCAAGAGGAAGCCTCTGGAAGAGAAGACCCTGTCGGATCTCGGACTGGATGGGGCCCAATTCGGTTTGGGCGCAAGAAAGCAGAAGATCGTTGAACTGAGCCCCCCGCCTGAAAGACAGGCCGGGAAGATTGTAGAGGGTGAAACACCCCAGGAGAAGGCTGGCGAGTTGGCCAAATTGCTGCACGAAGAGGCAAAGGTCATTTAGGGACTTGCTGTGTGGAGCTGATAGAAACCCTGGGGAAACCTGAGGGAACCCACTATTATCCAATGAAGGAGATGATTGAGATGGCACAGGGAGTATGGGTAGTTGCAGAGCAAAGAGACGGGGAGATCCGCAAGGTCACCTATGAGGTCGTAAGCGAGGGTAGGCGTCTGGCGGACGCTTTGGGCCAGGATCTGACGGTGGTTTTCCTGGGATCAGACATAAAGAGCAAAGGGGCCGAGATGGCTCATTACGGAGCCGACAGGGTTCTGGTCGCAGACGATCCCAGGCTTGATCCTTATACAACGGATGCGTATGTTTCCGTGATAGGGGATCTCGCAAAATCCGAAGAACCGGGCGTTTTGTTGATAGGCGCCTCGGTACAGGGAAAGGACCTTTCAGCCAGATTGTCAGCGCGGCTTGATATCGGCATGGCCCAGGATTGCACCGTTCTTGAGATACAGGATGGGAACCTGGTTGCCACAAGGCCCATCTACGCAGGGAAGGCCTATGCGAAAGTCACCTTCGAGAACAGCTGGCCACAGATGGCAACGGCCAGGCCCAATGTCATGACGATTTCCGAGCCGGATACTTCCAGGTCGGCCGAGGTCATTGATGCTGCTTTTACGCTCGAAGATGCGGCCTTGAAAACCAGGGTGGTGGACGTCCTCAGAGATGAAGCCGGGAAAATAGACCTGACGGAGGCGGAAAGGATTGTCTCCGGCGGGCGGGGGATGAAAGGCCCTGAAAATTATAAGATTTTGGAGGAACTTGCCGACCTTCTCGGCGGCACGGTCGGGGCCTCGCGTGCGGCCGTTGACGCAGGGTGGCGCCCCCAGACGGACCAGGTGGGACAGACCGGTAAGGTGGTCTCTCCTAATCTCTATATTGCGTGCGGTATCTCGGGGGCCATTCAACATCTGGCCGGAATGGGAACATCCAAATTCATCGTGGCCATTAACAAGGATCCGGACGCCCCTATTTTTCAGAAAGCGGACTACGGCGTGGTGGGGGATCTCTTTGATGTAGTACCGGCCCTGACTGAAGAAGTGAAAAAATATCTCTAGAGACGCCGGAGAAGAGCAGTTTACATCGGGACCTGGAAGGTGGCCTTCCAGGTCCTTTTTTATTTCGGGGCAAAAGAAAAACCCCCGGATCTGGGCCGGGGGACAACCGGATGTGCCGTTGCTTGAATGGTTTGTTATTTCTCCTAGGGAAGGCAGGGGAGAATCCAGTAAATGCAACGCGCACTCCAGAGGTAATTATAAATAATGCAAGTTTTGTGCCGGAGCATGAGATTGGACATATATGTTGTAATTTCAAAATAATAGATTCCCGGTTATTCGTTTAAAATGAGGTTTTGTAGTCATTTCAACACAGTTGCAGTATTGGCGTTGCTACGGCGGAGAATACCGGAGGATGTCTGAATCAATATGGTTTTCCGGGACAGGGAATGATCTCCCAATAAGACGGCATTATTTCATTGACAAAATAATTTTAATTGAGGTCTAATAACAATTTGGGATTTTAATGGCGGTGTAGCTCAGATGGTCAGAGCATGCGGC